>NZ_JBNMNU010000126.1:0-12672 GCF_051278035.1 Clostridium sp. | reverse complement strand
GGAATAATAACTTTTATACAATCTAAATATGTACAAAGATATTTTTCTTTCATAATCTTTATGAGTTCAATATCAGTTATTTTGAGTAGTGGCATGTCATCACAAATGCTCGATATATCCTTAATGTTCTTTACATCACAACACTTATAAAGCTCTATAACAAAAGCATCCAATGTCTTATTTCCTTTTCCAAAGGGTACTTTAACTCTATATCCTAAAGCAACTTTGCCCATTAAACTAATAGGTATTTTATATGTAAAAACCTTATCTACCTGAACCGATTCATTATTTACCACAACTCCAGCATACTGATACACACAATCACCCTTTTAGTTTTATAATTTTAATAAATAAAAAGCGCATTAGCGCTTTTTATTTATTAAATTAAACAATTCCCTAGCAACTTGTTTTTTTGACATTTTGTCTAATGCTATTGGATCATTATCTTTGCTTAGTATAAACACTTTGTTATCTTCAGTTCCAAACCCACTATCCTTTTGCGTTATATCATTTGCAACTATGTAATCCAAATTTTTCTTAATAAGTTTAGCTTTTGCATTCTGGAGTAAATCATTACTTTCAGCTGCAAACCCTACTAGTATTTGTCTCTTCTTTTGCGTTCCGAGTTCACTCAAAATATCATTATCACATACAAGTTCTAGGCACAATTTATTTTCACTTTTTTTAATTTTATTATCACTGTATACTTTAGGCTTATAGTCAGCTACAGCTGCTGCTTTAATAACTATGTCACTATCCTCATAATTATTTAAAACTGCTGTCCTCATCTCTTGATTAGTATTAATTTTTATGAAATTTACACCAAATGGTTTTTTTTCGTTACAAGGACCAGATATTAAAGTCACAACCGCCCCCCTGTCTCTAGCTTCTCTCGCGATTGCATAACCCATTTTTCCAGAAGACCTGTTAGTTATGAATCTAACCGGATCAATAGGCGCAATTGTGGGGCCCGCTGTGACTAAAACTTTAGTGCCCCTCATATCTTTTAGAGGGTACAAATCACTCATTATTATTTCAAAAATTTCGTCAGTTTGTGCTAATTTCCCTTCACCTATGTCACCACAAGCCAGTCTTCCTGAGGTAGGTGCAATGAAATCATAACCATAATTCTCAAGCTTTTGGATATTTCCTTGCACTATTTTATTATTGTACATGTTAACATTCATAGCTGGAGCAAAAATCACTGGTGCGTTTGTTGCCATTATTGTAGTAGTAAGCATATCGTCTGCAATACCATTTGCAACTTTGCCAATTATATTAGCAGTTGCTGGGATTACAACAAACAAGTCAGCTTTTTTAGCAATAGATATGTGTTGTATCTCAAAGGATACAGGTTCGTTAAACATATCATGAATCACCATATTCTGGCTCATTGTTTGAAAGCTTATCGGCTTTACAAACTCCATAGCAGCCTTAGTCATGATAACATGAATCTCAACATTTTCCTTTTTAAGTCTACTAATAACGTCTAATGCTTTATATACTGCTATTCCTCCCGAAACACCAATAACTACTGTCTTTTTACTTTCCATTCTATTTTATTCCCTCTTTTGTTGTGGTAGCAACAATAGCGCCTTCATAAATTTCATGTATAGCTATTGAAACAGGCTTAGGAGAATCCACATGTACAAGCGGGCTTTGTCCCTCTATTATTTGTCTCGCTCTTTTTGATGTTGCTACAACTAAGGAATACCTATTATCAACTTTTTCTAGTAAATCTACTATTGATGGATTAATCATTGAATTATTCATTATTTACTTCCTCCTTCAAAAAATCTGCATTTAGTCTATCGACCCTGCATCTTTCTGCCAATATAATACTTTGAATTTTTTCACATGCGCAATCTACAGTGTCATTTACCACTGCATAATCATATCTTGTTACATATCTAATTTCTTTATGAGCCGATGTAAATCTAGTAATTAACGACTCTGGTGTCTCACTACCTCTATTGGTAATTCTATTTTTTAATTCCTCCATAGATGGCGGAAGAATAAAAATAAACAAACCCTTGGGATAAGATGTCTTTACCATAAGGGCTCCCTGAATATCTATTTCAAGTATTACATCCCTACCACTATCTAACACTTTTAAAACCTCGGATTTAGGTGTGCCATAATAGTTCCCATAAACTTCTGCGTATTCAAGAAAATCCTCAGCTGCAATTTTTTCCATGAATTTCTCTTTAGTTATAAAATAGTAATTTATTCCATCTACTTCAGTGCTTCTTGGACTTCTTGTAGTAGCCGAGATTGAAATCCAAAAATTGTTTTTTTCAAGAATTGCTTTGCATACAGTACCTTTACCAGCACCGGAAGGTCCTGAAATAACAATTAGCTGTCCCCTACTCTTCATTATTTAAAGCCTCGTCATTATGTCCCTCGCCTTTTACCGATAATCTGTGTGCAACAGTTTCTGGTTGAACAGCTGATAAAATAACATGATCGCTATCAGTGATAATAACCGCCCTTGTTCTTCTTCCATAAGTAGCATCGATTAACATGCCTCTATCTCTTGCTTCTTGAATTATTCTTTTAATTGGGGCAGATTCAGGACTCACTATTGCTACCAATCTATTTGCTGAAACAATATTTCCAAATCCTATGTTTATCAATTTTATACTCATGATTCGCCTCCTGTTTACTCTATATTCTGTATTTGTTCTCTAATTTTCTCTATTTCACTTTTCATATTAATAACTGTATTCAAGATTTCTAAATCATTCGCTTTTGATGCTATAGTGTTAGTTTCTCTATTCATTTCTTGAATAATAAAATCAAGTTTTCTACCGATTGGTTCATCTAAAATTAGAGTTTCTGTCATTTGCTGTATATGACTATTAAGCCTTACAATTTCCTCATCAATTCCTGCTTTATCAGCAAAAATTGCAACTTCCATAGCAACTCTATTCTCATCAAAATCAATTTCTTTATAAATCTCATGAAGTCTTTGAGTTAGTCTATCTTTATACTCAATAAAAACCATCGGCGCTCTTTCTTTAATCTTTTGAACCAAATTATTTATTATTTCACATTTACGCGAAAGATCCTGTAATAATTTTTCACCTTCACTTTCTCTCATTAAAACAAGATATTTAATCGCATCAGCTAAAGATTTCTCTATTACATCAAAGTTTTCTGAAAAATCTTCACTTTTCTGCTTAAGAGTTACTACCTCTGGTAATCCACCTATTTGTGAAACTGATATGTCACCAGTGAGCTCATGCTTATCTTTTAAAATTTTGAAACACCTAATGTAACTTTCAGCTAATTTTTCATTTAAAGACGCGTAAGCTTCTTCCTTGTCATAATTACCTTGAGTTACAAATACATCAAGTTTACCTCTTTTTACCTTTTCATTGATTATTTTTCTAATTTTATCCTCAAAAGCTATTAGTACTCTCGGGATTCTTATATTAGTTTCAAAATATCTATGATTAACACTTTTAATCTCTATGGTAAAGCTTTTACCATCTTTTTCACAGGTTCCTCTCCCAAACCCGGTCATACTCCTAATCATAATAACGCATCCTTCCAATGTTCTTTGTGACTCCTCATAACTGCCCATAGCATATTATATATATTTGGAACTATAATTATAAGTTTTCACTCTCTTATAGATTTTATCTAGAAAATAATATCAAATTTATTATATATATTACAAAAAATATACCCATATAATAAAATATTTCCTATATAGCTTTTATTATACCAATAATAATATTATTCGTCACATTTTTTTAGAGATTTTAAAGCTTCTTTAATAATAAGCACATCTTTAGTAAGCGCTATGCGGAAATAATCATATCCAATTCCCCCAAAAACATTTCCAGGGGTGACTACAATTCCATTATTAGTAAGCAATTCTTCACAAAACTCATTAGTAGTATAATTTTTAGGCGTTTTACACCACAAATAGAACGTAGCTTCTGTATCAAAAAAACTAATATTTTTTTGTGATAAAATACTTTTAGCTACGTCTCTTCTTTCATCATATATTTTCCTTATATTTTGAATGTGTGTACGTTCTAAATCAAGTGCAGCAATAGCAGCCTTTTGCACAGGAATAAACTGACCAGAATCACAATTACTCTTAATTTTCAAAAGAGCATTTATTACTTTGGCATTACCAACAGCATAACCTATTCTATATCCTGTCATATTGTAAGTTTTAGATAATGTTCCAAACTCAACACATTGCCTTTTTTCATCAAACTGCATAAGACTAATAGGGTTTTTATTTGCCTTAATTATTTCATTATATGCTGAATCGTTACATAAAACAATATTATTATCATAAGAAAACTTTATAATACGCTTATAGAACTCACTAGTAGCTACAGCACCTGTTGGGTTATTAGGATAATTTATAAAAATTAGCTTGCATTTTTTAACAATTTTAGTAGGTATATTATCAATATTTAGCATATAACCCTCTTTTTGTTTTAAAGGTACAGTATAAGGCAAACAACCCCAGAGTTTCGAACAAATGCTGTAAACAGGGTATGCAGGTTCCGGGACTATTACAATATCTCCAATATCACATACGGCTGGAATAATATTGCTTATACCTTCTTTTGACCCAATAAGAATTATTACTTCATCCAAATCTAAACTCACAGAATAGACATTGCTATAGTATCTCATAACCGCTTTTTTAAGTTCAATTAAACCATCGTAAGGAGGATATTTATTATATCTATTCCCCTTTAATCCGCTTATTAAGGCATCTGTAATATTCGAATGTACTTCTAAATCCGGATCTCCTATACTTAAATCAATAATTTTTTTACCACTTAAGATGGCTTCATTTTTAATATCATCAATTTTTTTAAAATGATATTCATTAACATTTGATAGTCTATTATTTATTTTCATAATATCACCCTTTATACTTTTTCGTATTATGTTATTCCGGTGATACTACCTTTGTTACATTATTCCACTTTTATACCTTCCACTTTCAAATATACGTTGTATTTCTTTCATATTTGTTGTACTTGAAAGTGCCAACATAAGTTTAATTCTAGCTTTTTGGCCTGGTAATCTATCGCCAAAAATAACGCCTGCATTTCTAAGTTCTTTTCCCCCACCTGGATACCCATAAGAATCTAATACTCTTCCTTTAAAGCACCTGGATACTACAACTACAGTAACACCCTTCTCTATAGCTTTCTTAACTCCTTCTGCCATTTTAGGTGGTATATTTCCTCGTCCCATAGCTTCAATAACAAGGCCCTTCGCTCCTTCTAGCACACAAAAATCAATTAGTTTTGAATCCATTCCAGCACAGGCTTTTATTAAATCTACTCTTGTTTCTATATTATCTGTCATTATATGTTCTTTTGTTAAGCTATCTCTATAGAATATTGCTTCATTATTATCAATAATCCCTATTGGACCAAACTCAGGACTTTGAAAAGTATTTAGATGCATAGAATGTGACTTAGTAACTTCGCCTGCACAATTAAGTTCATCATTTAGACAAACCAATACTCCTCTATTCCGCGCTTCATCTGAAATAGCAGTACAAATTGATGCAGATAAATTTGCTGGCCCGTCATAACCAAGTTCGGAACTATTTCTCATTGACCCTGTAACAATCACAGGCTTAGGACTATCTATAGTTAAGTGTAATAGATATGCTGTTTCTTCAAGTGAATCCGTACCATGAGTAACTACAACCCCACATATGTCATCTCTAGATAGAAAGCTTTGTATGTATTTAGATAACTCCAGCATGAGTCCTGGCGTTACATGCGGTCCCGGTAAATTTGAAAAAGTATATGATTCAATATCTGCATAATTTTCAACCCCCGTAACCATAGCCATTATTTCTTCACCACTGAGCGTTGGAACCGCAGCCTTTATTCTTGGATCCACCGTCATAGTAATTGTTCCACCATTAAAAATAACCGCGACTTTTTTCATTTTAAATTCCTCCTATGAATTATTCTTTAATCATGTAATCTATTTTTAAATTTACCACAGCAAAATATTAACCCCTCATGTGAAATATTACCCCTAATAATAAAAGAAAACAAGGTATACTTATCTAATAAGTATACCTTATTTTCATCATTACCATTATACTCCCTATAAACAACATGCTTATTTATTTTTTAAATATTTAAATAACTGCTTTTCTATTTCATCAGCAGCATTATCATCTAATGTTATATACTCCCTATGTCCGTCTAAGGACTTAACTTCTATCTTACCTACCTCTTGCCCAGTTACAATATCAATATCACGTTCAAATTTCATTATCTTATCACTATCATTAATTAACAACTGTGATTCTTTTTCCATAATATCATACTCCCTTTCTATATGCTTCAGTATTTTTTAATTCTTTACTAAAATCATCAAATTTTATTACCTTTTTTTTCATTTTTCTGTTTGTTACTAGGATCTGTTCTTTTAGTTCCAATATTAATTTCTTGTTTATTTACTTCACTTTTTTTACCCTTTTGCATGTTACCATACCTCCTAAATGCCATTTATATAGCATATTTTGTTTTAGTATCATATGCATTTATGATACTATTAACATTGTTATTTTCTCTCGATGTAACGTATATTATACCTAAAAATTTCACTTAAATTTTGCACAGAAAAATCATAATTTTCAGTAACCTTTTTTTAGAATTTTCATATTATATATTATAAGTAGTTTTCAACATCTTAACCCGATTTAATAAATCACACTTTTTATTTTATTTGCTTGATCCTATCCCCCCATAAATAACCATCTCTCTATAACCAGAGAGGTGGTTTTATCGTTATTTACAAGAGTTTTTTAAATATATATGTCATATTAATTTACTCATAGCTAATATATATAATTATGTAAGTAATTAATGAGGTGTATTAAATGGACAAAGGCTCTGAAGAAATAGCACCTAAAAATAATAGTGAACCACTTATTAATAGTTTCAATCCAAAGATTAAAAAATGTGATTATAAACTGATGATATTTTGGATTATCCTAGGTGTTCTATCCCTAGTATTACTCTACTATGCATACGAAATGCTATTCATTTATTTTTAATAAATTATATAATAGCCTATAAAAAAAAATAAGATACTTATGTGTATTAAACAATAAGTATCTTATTCCTAAATTAAAAGGGTGCATATCCTTGTTCTGACCACCACTCTTCCTTTAACTCTTCATATTGTGACGAAAATTTATCCAAGTGAACTTTTTCCCACTTGATTAAAATGTTGTATAGTTCTTTTGCCTCTTTTATCTTGGTCTCCTTAGCTGCTTTCTCATAATACTCCACTGAAGTCTTCTCCATCTGTATACCAATTCCAAAGGCAGATACAGCAATGCCTGCATCAACTCTATCAATATTCTCCCATTTGAATATTGCTGGAGATGTGGGTTCTGGAATTAATGCCAATTGAAAATTCACTGCATTATCATCTTTAATTTTACTAAACAAATCTTTCAACCAAATTACATGTTGCATTTCTTCATTTGCTAGTTCTAAGAAAGCGGCTTCTACTTCTTTTGATTTAGCTTTACTGCTTGCCATACTGTAAAATTCATAACCCTCTATCTCATTTATAATCGCTTGTTTTATCACCATTAACTCAACCTTATTCAAAATTATCTCCTCCTTAATATGATACTAAACGTTTAAATAGAATTTGTATTAGTTCTTGATTAATAACCATTATTTTATCATGAATTCTAATTTAAAACATCAATGATATTTTATTATATATTAATGAATAAAATACTATTCACTAATACACAATAAGTACTTGACAGTTTGTTATTAACATGCTAAATTTAAATTATAAATCAATTGTACACAATTCTATTTTAAACAATTATATATTCTAAGGAGGGTTATTATATTATGAAAATATACGATTTTAAATTTAAAACTATAGAAGGGCATGATGAAGCTCTTAACCAATTTGAAAACAAGGTATTACTAATTGTCAATACTGCAAGTAAATGTGGGTTTACACCTCAGTATAAGGATTTACAAAAGTTATATGAGAAATATAATTCTAAGGGTTTTGAAATACTAGGTTTTCCATCTAATCAGTTTGCAGAACAAGAACCAGAAAGCAATGACGCCGTTAAAAATTTTTGTGAAATTAATTTTGGAGTAACTTTCCCACTTTCAGAAAAAGTTGAAGTTAAAGGTAATGATGCCGACCCATTATTTAAATATTTAACGGGTGAATCTCCATTTAAAGGTTTTGACTTAAATAATCCAAGTGATAAAAAACTACATGATATATTACAAGCAAAATTTCCTGAAAACTTAGAAGGTGATTCTATAAAATGGAATTTCACTAAATTTCTAATAGACAGACAAGGAAACATTGTTGGGCGATATGAATCACCAACAGAACCAATGGACATAGAACAATCAATTGAAAATTTACTTTAAAAGCTCAAAGGAAGTGATTAACATTGACGGATGAGTCTCTTAAATTAGAGAACCAATTGTGCTTTGCTTTATATGCTTGTTCTCGTGAAATAACAAAGTTGTATAAACCAGTTTTAGATGAATTAGGTATAACCTATCCTCAATATATTTCTCTTTTAGTATTATGGGAAAAAGATAATATAACTGTGAAGGAAATGGGCCATAAATTACATCTTGATTCTGGTACCTTAACACCACTACTTAAAAGACTCGAGTGTATGAATCTTATAAAAAGAATTAGAGATACTGTAGATGAGCGAAATGTATATATAAAATTAACTTCCGAAGGTATAGATCTCAGAAAAAAAGCCCTTGGAATACCAAATAAATTGCTTTGCTCCACAGGACTATCTCTTCAAAGTGCAAATTTATTAAAAGAAAATGTTAATTCGCTATTATTATATTTAACTCCAAGTTCTAAAGACAAATAAAAACTACATGCATTAGGTTTAAACGTATTTGATACATTTAGCCTACTGCATGTATTTTTTTATCAGCATATATATAATCTAAACTCATTTAGATTCACCATAAATACTACTTTCAATTCGTACTATGGTATCATGTATTTTTTCAAACATAATCCCGACCACAACCCACACTGGAGCATAACTAAGTGTAATAATTCCGAATAATGACAATGATTTATTTGTATAGTTCCAAGGGCACGCACCTAAAATCAATCTAAGCAGTAGTCCGCTAAATAATTCTACTGCAAATATAACAAGCATATATATGCCTCCCCTCACAATACGCGGAAGATGTTTTATCCTATAATGTACAGGTTCAAGAAATACAGCAAGACCATATATAGGGAACATGCATATACAGGTAGTGGCCCTTAGTAATACATCACCTTTAATCATTGCTCCAAAACCATTCCACAATACCTCTCCCAAGAGACCTAAAAATCCATATATAACAAATCTTTTCCACATAAAAGTATTATTTGTATTACAAAATAAAATATACTTATAAAGTATTAATATATATAAACATTAGTTTATATAAGTTTTTCATTAAATATATTGGTTAAGTTTAATTTATCTACTCTCCCCTTTATTTTATCTATATCCAAAGTGTAAAGTCCCAACTCATTCATTCTATTAAAATATTCTGCCCCAGCAAACGTGTATCTGTTAGCTCTTCCTTCTTTAGTATTTATTCTTTCATTTGCATAAGCTATAATATCCCCAGCAGCTAGTGACCTTGGTAATATAAGTAGCGGCATTCCTAGATAGTTCCTTATAGCATTTTGTCCTGCTAATGCCCCTGTTAAGATGGCTTCTGTGTGTCCTACAAATAGCCCACTCTTTTCGCCTGCACAGAACAAATTGTCGAGTCCTAAAACCTTCATGTTGTTTGCTCTTGGGGCTACAGATAAGTACCTTATAGAGTTTCCCTTTCCACCTGCATATGGGTCTATAAATTTTGCGTTTTCAAACCCTTTTATTTTTCTTAGTTTATCTAATGGGTAATATGAAGTCATAAGCTTAACATGCCCTGTATCCAAAAGAACTATATTTTCTGCAAATTCTTTAAGAGCATACTGTTGACATACCTTTTGCTTAAGTTTTTCTAAATTTATATCTTCCTCTGGAACTTTTAAAACTGCCACTCCTGTTTCCTCCAGCTCTTTTATAATATCATCAGATAACGATTCCTTCGCTAGTTTGCACGAACCACTAAAAGCTCCATAAACATCTTCTTGTCTTTCTCCTTTTAAGTCTTCAACGCCTGCTCTATAACTTATGCTTACTCTTGGACCAAAAGCTGGACATCTTAAAACACACATTACACATCCATTACCATATTTTAAACAGTTACCCATTGGTCCTGTAGATCCTGTGGTTTCTATAAATACATCTGCTTCAACATATTTACCATCCGATAAATATATTCCTTTTATGCTATTTCCATCTTTTTCAACATCTACTACTCTCGTAATAAGGTTTATTTCTATATCCATTGACTTTAAATATGTCACCACCGCTGGTTCAATTTTGTTTACATCATAAAGCCAAGCATGTTTGTGCCCGGGAAAATCAATGTTTTTATGTCTACTGTTTTTATCAGTCAAATGTATTAAATCCCCTGCCCCTAGTGCTATCATTTCTTCAGACGCAGTATATCTTCCATTATTTCTCATGATGCCACCTACATTCCCTAGTCCTAAAAGCATATCCGTTTTTTCATATACTACAACTGTAGCTCCTGCTTTTCTTGCTGTTATTGCCGCGCTACAACCTGACCATCCACCGCCAATTATGATAACCTTCAAAATACTCTCCTCCCTTCTAATACATATTTAGGTTCTGTTTGCATTTTGCAGAGCCTTCTGAGCTTACAATCATCATTTGTTCTTGTACAACACCCACATACACCTTCTCCACAGGACATCTTAGAATTATTACAACAAGAAAACTCAATGCTTTTATCTATATTTTCTACAGTCTTCATAAGTTCATAGTTCAAAATGTCTGCTGCATCTGAGTGCACTAAACTAATATCATTATCCCTAATTATTTCCCTCAATATATTATCAAATTCATCTGTAATTCTACCAAGACTTAAAGTTTCCACCTGTATAGTTCTTGAAGCATATTTATCTAGATACTCACTCACAAAACTATTTTTATAAGGCGTATTATCAAGCACAACTATAACTTCATTATTATTTGAATGTAGATGTCTAAGTGCTTGTATCATAGGTGCTTGACCTATGCCCCTTGCTACAATTAAGCATTTGCTATTCTTAATTGTATATATTTTTTTAAGTCCCAAAATACCATTCCAAAATGGTCCTTTCACAATCATGTCATCGCCTATGTTTAGCAAATCTAGTGCTTTAGTTTTAACTCCTTTGAGTTCTATAGCAATAGTTATAGAATTGTTTCTAGTGTCAGTATCCATTATAGATATTGGAGTATCAAAACTTTCTTGCGTACCTGGTCTTCGTACAAAAATAAAACTTCCCGGATGAATAAGTTCACTTACCAATTTTTCCGTCCCCTCTAAAGTGAATATAATTATATTACCTTCTAATTTATTCTTTTTTACTATTTTGCAGTTATAATATTTTCTGCCTTCTTTAGCTTTGTAATTATTTGAAGCATATTCTTGATATATACATACTCCATTCCAATTAGCACAATCACAGAAACTTTTACCTGCCAACTGGGAGCATAATATACAATCTCCTGTTTCTGCCAGATGGCAAGGACATGGTTGATACACCAAAGTGCGATGTTGTTTAAGTAAATGCATAATCTTTATACCGCTTAATTGTTAATTTGAATTTATGACATAATATTATATATTTTCCTATGAAAAATATTGAACCCGCTGTGATTTTAGGTTAAACTAATCCTTGAAGATAAGCTTATTATTTAAAGAGAGGACTGATTACTTGAAGAAGCTTTTCAAAAAATTATTACCCCTATTACTTATTGGTTGTGTTCCATTTTCAAATTTGTTTTACTGGGGACTAAATAATACTCAAAGAGGCATTTACGATTTAACTACTGATTTAGATAGAGTTTTACCACTTATAAAAATTTTTATAATACCTTATATGACTTTGTGGTTTTTCTTAGCCATTTGTTTTGTTTACTTATGCTACAAAAACAGAAGAGTTTATTATAAAATTATGATTACCTTGTGCTTATGTTATGTAGTTACATTTATAATTTATTATTTTTTTCAAACAACTGTTACAAGACCTCTTGTTACAGGAGATGATATATTTTCTAAACTGATTTTGTTTACATATAATTCTGATGAACCATATAATTGTTTCCCAAGCATCCATGTGATTACTGCATACCTTGCTATGAAAGGAATTAATTCAACCGATGCTATTAAACGAATTAAATTACCTGTTAATGTGATGGGCTTTCTTATTATCATATCCACTGAATTTGTGAAACAACACGTCATAATGGATATATTTTTTGCAATTATTTTATGTGATATAATTTTATATTGTATTAATTATGTAGAAACGCAATATACGATATATGATTTAGAAAAATCATCTATCCTTCCTAAACAGAATGTGGTAGATATGAGTGAAATCGAATAGAAGCTAACAATTAAAATGTTTCGCCCCTTTCACAACACCCTACGTACCGTTCGGTATAAGGCGTTTCATTAGTTTACGGGTTTAACGTGGTTATAATAATCCGAA
>NZ_JBNMNU010000125.1:0-12682 GCF_051278035.1 Clostridium sp. | reverse complement strand
TAGCATCAGTAATTTCTACCGGTAAACCTAAAATAGTATAATCGCTTTCTTTTGTTAGGTCTGGTTGTAATAGTGGTCTACCGTCTGCATCCTTTAATAAATCTACTGCTAGTAAAGTATCTGCTTGCATGAACCATTTAGCTTTTTTCTGTGCCGCTTTCTTTAATTTAGCTTTACATTTTTTGAAATAGTCTAAATTCAACGTACCTCTAACGGTTAACGCTATTTTACTTGCAGCTGGCACTGATCCCAAAATACCTAAAGGTCTTTTTACTCCGTCCCCTTGGAATATTGCTAATTCTAAAGCATCACCCATAGTTTCCGAAATGTCGTCTATAATGAAACTTCTTAAGTCTAATTCTTGTACATTTATCATTTGTTGTGTTAATGCGCTTTCTCTGTAAAGTCTTTTTTGCCCTAATTCTAGCATTTCTAATGTTGCTATTGAAGCTTTGGAAGTTGCATCAGGTTCAACTTGCTCATCTTCCCAAGAAGCGGTACCGCTTGAAGCTTTCTTAGGTATTCTTAAAGTTCCTGGAATAGAAGTCGAATTAAAGAATTTTAATACATCACTTCTATCTACGATATCTTTTATAATAGCGCCTGTAAGTACTTCATTAACTACAATTCCACCTTGTGCTGGTGTGCCTGTGTTCATTGCATCAGATCTCTTTTCAACTACCTTGCCACCAAATATATTTCTTAGTTCTTCATTGTCCATTTCTTCCTGTGTTCTAGTTTCTTCTTTCTTTTCTTCTTTCTTTTCAAAGCTTCTAGCTTCTTCCTCTGCTTTTAAAGTTTTATCTATTGCAGCAACCTCAACTTTTATTGCTTCGAATCTTGTGCTTTCTGCTTCTGCAAATGCTCTAGTTTCTTCTTTAGCTTTAGCAACAATGCCATCCATCTCAGTTAATAATACATTTCTTTGCTCCACTAGTGTTGGTAGTGATCTTAGTTCTAAAATTCTTTTAATAATTTTTTTCATTTTATTTTCCACCTTTCATTTTTAAAATTTGTATTTCATTTTCCTGGATAGAATAATCTATTTTAACTTCTTCTCTTTTTTCTTCCTTTACGCTTATATCTTCCGTAATAGCCTTAGAATCTTCTTCTCTAGTTTCTACCGTTACTTCTTTATCATCTCTCGTTTCGATGCTTGTACCTATATAAGCTGGCATCCTGGTATTATCTATAATTGATACCTCTGTGAGTTCCAATTCTTCAACAAATCTTCTTTGTAGGCCTTCGCCAACATCTTCCCATTTGTCTTTATCACTGTAAAATCCAAAACTCCAACCGCGCAATTCTTTTTTTCTGGCTTTCTCCATAACTTCTGCATCCGTTATAGTTGCAATGGCGCGTAAACCTATATTATCCTCAAATAATTCTAAGTTTCCATCCACTGTTGAACCTAATTTTCTAGTTTTGTTATGATTTAATAATATATCTACATTTAAGGCCTTGCCTAGCGCCCTTTCAAAAGCTTTCGGCATTATCTGTTCAACGAATTTTCCACCAGGTCTTGGGATAGGCTTGGAATCTCTTAAAACTGCATTTACATATCCGTCAATAATTACACTATCGTTCCGTATTTCTATACGCATTTATTCACCCCCTTTCGTCGGATTATCTATATTATTGGTTTTATCAGTGTTCGGAGTATAAATTTCTTTAGTCGTTGGATTAAACAACACATCTTGCAATCCTAATTTAATAAAATTCAAATCATAAGGCTCGTAATCTTCGGCATATCGTACTTCATCCCATTGTAAAAAGCCATTTTTAATAGCTATTTCATAGGCTTGATACCTTTTTAAAAGATCACCTTTCATAAATTCCTTAGTATCTGTTGCAAAATAAAAAGAACCCTTCTCTTTCGATAAAAGTAGTTCTTTATTTAGTGCGGTTTCATTAGCTTTTAAAATAGGCAGTATACAATTTTTTGTGTAATTGTTGTTATCCTCTTCTGTTGCTCCACCCTCTAGCATCCTATAAGGAACATTGAATAGTTTACATATTTCCATTGCATTACTTTTCTTGTTCTCATTTAACTGCATTTCAACACTAGTGTTGCTAGCTTCTTGGAACTCCATACCCTCATTGAGTATAATCATGTTTTCATCTGTATCACCATAAAGGTTTTTCCATGCTAATTTCAAAGCATCCATAGCGGTTTCCGTTAATTTCTTGGCAGATTTTAAAAATCCTCTTTTATTACCGCCAGTTTTTACAAGATTATTTTCATAAACGAGCGTATTATAAGCAACCGATAATATTTTCTGATTTTCTTTAATAATTCC
Organism: Clostridium sp.; assembly: GCF_051278035.1. GTDB lineage: Bacteria > Bacillota > Clostridia > Clostridiales > Clostridiaceae > Clostridium_AD. The sequence continues at coordinate 10,382 of NZ_JBNMNU010000125.1, read as the reverse complement.
CCTACCAGTTACTCCATCCTTTGTGTTTCTTATTAGTTTAATAAATTCAAAATCCCTATACGGTTCTGCATTTATTCTAATATCGTGTGATTTAAAAATAGGATCTAAATTTACAACTACCGAAACATGCCTATGTTCTATATAATGCAGGCTTTTTATTTTATTTCTTTCCCTATTTATATAGGCATAACTCGCGCCCTCTAATAAATAATCCGTTACCATAGCTTTTTTAAATTGATAACCATCGAGCGTATCCCCTGTATCATCGTTCAAAAGATCGACTCTGTTGTCTTTTATCTCTGTAACCTTGCCATCTAACTCGCTATATAGCTTTACAGGCAACATCGCTATAGTTTTACTAATCATTTCCACGCAAGCTAATACAGTGGGGATATTTAAAGCTTGTTCTAATGTTATATCATCCGGCAAAATTGCAGAACTTAGTAGAAATTCTTCTAATGTCATTCTAGTTTCTTCTTTTTTCTTAAACCATTTTATTTTAATCACCTCCTAACCCCTTAAGTTTGTACTACGAATCCATTATCATTCTTCAATAATTCTTCATTTAATAGATACATTGCATCAATTAATCCAAAAATCATATCTATTTTACCAGCTGATTTCTTTTTATTTAAATATTTATTTTTGTTAGTATCTTCTGTCTGCCTACAATTTACAAAGTTAATTTCAAGAAGTTCATTTTCTTCATATTTAAATTTCTTATTAAGTATTAACTCTTGGAGCCATTTTATAGTAGGATGTAATACAGAACTATGTTGTTTAATTTCTACGCATTCATACTCTTGAGCTTCCCATTTTTGTGCAGATGCTCTAGCATTTCTAATATCATATCCTACTTGGACAACATTTACTTTATATTTTTCAACTATCATATCTATAAAATTATCTATAAAATCATAATCAATAACCAAATCACCTTTCGCATAACAATAGCCTTTGTCAATATATTCTTGATACCTTATGTTTTCCTTTGAAGTTTTTTCTACTATTCTTCCGCCTGGTATCATTGCCCATGATTTGCATATAACTTCTTGATTTTCATAATCATAAGTTACCATATCAAATCCACAATTATCTACAGTCTCTGCTAAATCTCCACCAAAATATACATCTCTTCCATTCCAATCAAACGGTACTTTAAGTTTACAAGCCTTAATTTGTTCACTGTTTACATATCCCTCAGTACCTATTCCACTATATTTAATATTATTATGTTTACATAAATAATTCTCTCTTTTACTTTCATACATAATGGCCATGATCCGTTTATCTTTAATCGCTTTAAATATCATAGGACTATCTACTGCTACTGGATTAGATTGATATATTGCTAAATCATTTATTTGCCAGTGCTCTATTAATTCTATATTAGGTTCATAAAGCAAACTAAAATATCTCTTATTTTCAATAAACCCATCCAGTACTTTTTTAGCATAATCTACTTCGGTAAGCATTACATTATTGTCATTAGGATATTGTGTACTTATTATTATGCCTAGTTTATTCTTAAGTGCTATTTGACTGCTTCTCATAGCTTCTATAGGGTAATCATCCATAGCCCCCGCTTCATCACCTAAAAATATGTTTGCCATTTTACCGTCCATTTTATCATTAGAATAAGCTAATGGAACATAAGTCGAATCATTTAAAAGACATTCTATCATATCCCTTTTAACTTTAAATCTATCTTCTAGTATAGGACTTGATTTAATAATCTTTTTTACTGCTAGTTTTAATTCACTAGATAAACTATAATCAGGTGCTACACTGAAAAATCTAGAAAATTCAGGTTCTATTAACATTCCCAATATAAAAATAATGGCTGCGGTAAATGTCTTGTAGTTTTTACGACTTATTTCAAGAAGTGAAGTTTCGTAATATCTTATATCTTCTTTTCTGGACCATGTGCATAATGTTGCTATTATTTCAAACCACTGATATCTCTCCAAACCATCATACATAGACACTCTTAAATCAGGATGTATTATTAATTTTAAAATGTCACATACAAGATCAAACATATTTTTATCTATAATTGCTTCTTTATCTTTGTTATCTACTATGTTTTTCCAAGCTTGAGCTTGTTTCTTAATATAAAATCCTACCTTGTCATTATCTTTTTTTAAGCACCACGCACAATACTTATAAGCTTCACTTTTTTTAGGTGTCATTTTTTTCTACGTTTTAGAGCTATCAATAAAGGATCTTCTTTTTCTTTTTCTGCTAGGATATTTATATTTCCAAGTTTAGCTCTCGATTGTGGGGATAAAGATAATTCATTACAGCACCTAAAAAAATCAGCGTCATAATTCTTCTTATTACTCATTAATGGATTTTGCACTGATAATAATCGCGGGTTATTATTAATCTTTTTTTCTATAAATTGTAGTCTATCAATAGCAATTGCACATTTTGCTAAAATATAAACATCTAAATTGCTTAATAATTTACTTTCTTCTAATTCGCTTTTTATATAATTGAATAAATCCACTTGATTATCGCTTAAATAATCAGGTGGATTTATTTTATCTGCTTTTCCTTTTAATTTTTCTTCGTTTTCTATTCTTTTTTTTATCTCTTCTTTTGTTTGAGAACATTCTGATAAAACTATCGCAGATTTGGATGGTCTTCCCAAATTTAAAACCTCCTTTGTTTAAAATTTTAAAAACTTCATTTTACAGATTATGTGCAAGGTTTCCTCCACAGTCGGTGATTGCGGTCTTTATAGAATCTTAAAAATTATGTGGGGGGCACTATGACTCTTTAATCCCCTCTAGCATTTCTTTTAACGCTCCTAAACCTTCTGTCTTAACACCGTTATTCCATAAGCTCATGCACTCTCTAAGTATGTCTTGCGTTGCTTCCTTATCTATCTTATACAACCTATGCACTGTATCTCTGTGTATACCCTTATCTATCCCTATGAAATTTTCCTTATCATATGCTAACTTATCATCAATCATTATTTCTATAATATGGTGACACACATTAGCCTGTACTATTTTTCCCTCTACATATAGAGACCATAGACATATATTATCTTGATACTCTAACACCTCTGTTCTTAGCTTCCTATATCTCGTTGACCAATAAATGCTCTTATCTTCTCTCTTAGCATCTCTATCATTCTTTGCCTTAGTAGTTACTGGACACACATGATTGAATGGAACTATACCACAATATTTACAACTCTTCTTAGGCATCCACTAACCTCATTAACTTATATATTTGATAACGCAAGCTTAATAGACTTTGATATGTGTTCAGTTACTGTATCTGTATCAATAGATCCATTCATATTAATGGTTATGTTATTGCTTAATGGTTTTAATCCTACCGCACTAGACATTGGCATGCTTTCGATTACCCCTGTATGGATAGTATTGATTCTAAATGTTTCTATATGTTTTTGTTTTTCTATTATCCTATCTATTTGCTTTTCTATTTCATTAAGTTTAACCTTTAAATTTGTATCATCCATACCTATACTAACCGTTATTTCTTTACCTGCACTTGATTTTTTTAATATTGGTTCACCATCTATACATCTATATTTCTTACCGTCTACCGTTATAATTTGTGGCATTAATAATCACTCCCTCATTCTTATTATATTACATTTGAGTTAACTTCTTTTTCTTTAAGCTTAGTAAGCTTCTTATCATTTTCTATTTTATGAGGATCACACTTCCAGCTAGCAAATGATCTATTAGTTAAATAAAACTTTTGTGCGCCCAGATCAGGTCCCGAATACTTTTTAACTTCACTTACAACTACACTTTCCTGGACTAAAATTGTTTTCTTATCTTCTGCAAGCACTTCTGTTTTAATTTTTGTTGCAACTTCTTCTGTGTATTTATAACCTATACACTTTTTATATACTGCTTTTTCAACCTCTTGCGATTTCTTATCTTTTGCCGTAGCAATTCGCCCTTTTAGCGCTGCATTTGATGTTTTATATTTCCTGTAAGTGGAATATGCAACTCCAAGTTTTATTGCAATTTCTTTGTCTGTATTATTACCTTCAATCCAAGCCTCTATCTGGTCTAAGTGGCTTTCTATTATTTCTTCAAAACTGTTACTTCTTCCCATATTTTATCACCTCATTATCGTAGCACTTTCACTTTTAAGGTGCTACGATTATTCTTAACATTTCCCAACCTAACTATTTGCCTTGCTTTTCCCAAATATTTTCATCCATATTTCAGTGTTTTTAAAGTGTATTTGACCTTATACTCTTACATTCTAAGGTATTTTTATTTATTAATTTCTACTAATATATGCATCAATTTTTATACATTCAATATCTTTAGCCTTAAAAGTAAGGTATTAAGGGATAAAAAAAATGAATATTTCCCATATCTTTAATAAACATATTTATCCATTGTCTGTGCTGCTTCTTGCAATATATCATCATCTAATCCTATATAATCCATAGTTATATCCGGCCTTGAATGACCAAATAATTTTTGAACATGATGAATATCTTTATCATGTTCAATATATTGAAAATAGCCATAAGTTTTTCTAGCTGTATGGGTTCCTACTGTTTTTTCAGAAATACCAAGTTCCGTAACTGCTCTTTTAAATATCTTCCCTAGATATCCTCTTTCAATATTTTTTTTAAATGGAGCAATTCCTTCTCCTTTGGTTGACCAATAAACATACTCAGAATCATATTTTTCTTTGACATAATCATTTAATATGTTTAATAGCTTATTGCTTAAAATAACACTTCTCTCAAATGGAATTTTCCTAGTGTTTTCAGTTTTTTCTTCTAGTATTATTAATTCACCAGTAGCAATAGCCTTTTTTATATCTCCAACTGTAAGCTTTACTAAATCACTACCTCTATAACCCGTATTAACTCCTATGCTCCATAGAATATAAGCATCGTAATTAAATTCTTTTAATCTATTTGCAATTCTTTGTAAATCTTTTGGGTCTTTTATTGTTATCGCTGTATTCTTACCTTTTTTTCTCATTGCATTATTTCACCTGCCTCAGTGATCCATGGACTCTTTTATATGCACTTTCTTTCATACATTCTTTTAGATTATCACCAGCACTCTGCTTTTTAATATGTCTGCATCCACAATAAGGACATGCTAAATATTTATCCTTGCACATATTGTCTACTTCTTCTGTTAATAAAACTAATTGTTTTTTACAACCTGGACACACATAGCTTGTATAGATACTTACCATATCCTCACTGCTCCTTATATTTTATTTTTAGAGATATAAAATATCTTAGACGAATGTTCCTCCATTCCACTGTTTTAGCATAAAAAAACAAGCACCAGTTATTACCAGCACTTGTTTTATCATAAAAAAGGGGGTTTTTTATGAAACTTATTGTTATACATACTATAATCTAGGAAAAGGGACAAAACGTGCCACGTTGAAAATATTTTTAATTGTTTATTTTCCGTCTTTCTTTTTTAACTATTGCCATGGCTCTTTTTACTGTTCTTTCGCTTATATTTAATCTTTGTGATATTTGTATACAATTTAGTCCATCAACATCTTTCAGCTTAACAATTTTATATTGCATTCCTGTTAGTGATCTTAATTTAATATTCATCAGCTCTTTTTGTTCCATCATACCTTTTAAAATTATATTTTCTCTCTCTAGCTTTACATCAATTTTATTAATTCTAGGTATAGTTCTTTCTAAAGTTGTAAAATTCATAGATCCATGTGGCATATCTGAATAAGTTTGTGCTTTTAATTCTCCTGGTGGTTTAAGTAATCCCTCTAAACTTTTTTTCTCATTTTTAAGTCTTGATATGTTCATGTTAGCTATATCTATTTCTGTACATAGGTCTTTATAAGTATTAATAGCGTAAATAATAATCACTCCTTAGATTTTATTAAGAAATTTTTCTATGTTCATGTTTTATATTTTCTTTGCTTGTTTTTGCATAAATTTGAGTAGTAGCTACAGTAGTATGGCCCATCAACTCTTGTAAAATATGAATTGGCATACCAGCGTTAATACAATGTGTTGCCATAGAATGTCTGAAAATATGAGGAAAAATATCCACTGTTAGTCCACTTCTAATTTTTATTTTTTCTATTACTCTTTCAATACTTCTACCACCTAAACGCTTAAATGGGTTTTTAGATGTTATAAATAATGCTTCGACAGTGCCTTTTCTTGATAATAAATATTTTTTCATTAATACTTTTGCCTTGATACTAAAACAAACTTCTCGCTCTTTATCTCCCTTACCTATTACCATGAGTGTCCGTTCATGCCAATTTACTTCTGATATATTTACACCCTCTACCTCGGACAATCTGCAACCAGAGCTATATATAAACTCGGTAAGTGCTTTTTCTCTATCTGTTATACAGGCTTGTCTAAATATTTCTACATTTTCTTCACTTAAAGGCTTTCTCTCCCTTATTGGTTCTTTGGTAGCCTTTAGCTTAATTGCTGGATTTTTAGGAATATACTCTTCTTCGTGAAGCCATTTAAAGAAGGATCTTAATGTGTATATTTGTGTATTTGTAGTGGATGGTCTGAGATTTTTACATCTTTGCGCCAGATACATTCTTAGATCCATAGTAGTAATTGCTGCAATTGGCTTTATAAGATGACTTGCAAACCTTATCAATTCATAATTGTAGTTTTTTAAAGTTTTTTTACTTAAACCATCTAACTTTTTACAAGCTAAATAAATTACTACCCTATCCTCTATATCAGATGCCACTAGCCCCGTTTCTTGGGGTATGATATCGTATTTATATAAAACCTCTTCTGCAATTTGTCTCACCTTTAACTGATCTATATCTGGGAACTCTAAAGTTAACTTACCTACTAATCTTATTATAATTTCATTGTTTGCAATTGACATATTGTATTCCTCCTAATTTATCTTTTGTTTTGTAGGATACATATGATATACTGTCAATGTCTCCTAAGTTGGGATATTGAGAGCTGTTTACTTTCGTAGGTGTGCAGCTCTCTTTTTATTTGTTTTTTGGTTTACAATATTTTTGAAGTACGACGCAAAATACCGTAAAATTCATTAATTGAATAATACGGTATTTTTAATATTGTTCGGTTTTTAATTTACCAATAAAATAGTAATAATAATATTGTTTATTGACGTTAAATCTGTTCTAATTTTTCTATAACCTTTTCTATTCCAATTGTAAGATCTTGAACTTCTTCATTATTAGTTTCTAGATATACTCCATGAACTATTTCATTCCTATACTTCAATACACTAGTCACGACCTCTTTATCTTTTGCATCAATAATTGTATTTGTAGTAAGATATCTTATCAATGTACTTATTCGATTATCTTGGTTCTGAAAATCTAGTTTTTTAGCTATACTTCTAGATAAATTTTCAAATTGAACCCAACGGTCCAAAATAATATATTTCTGTGTTTCTATAATTTCTGATTTTGTATTCGTTCGATTATCCTTTTTTCGTTTTAAAATTTTAAAATCTAATTTAAGAATTTTCATGATGTAAGATAAGGCAACAACGGCAATACCAACAATCATTATCAACATTGATAAAAGATCATTATTATTATTAAATTCATTAAATTTGTAATTAGTAAAAACATATAAAATAGCACCCATTATTGTATAAATTAACCCAACTATAGTTAATATTTTATAATAACGTTCTGTTTTGGTTTCTCGCTTGTTCTTATTGATTAAATTTTTAATTTCCCTATCCTTTTCAATAATACGTCTTTTATCAATATTTCCAGTAAATGCATCATCATTAAGTAAAGATTTTATTAACATTTCCTTATACTCTTCAGCAAGTATCTTTAACAACAGTTGTGAACCACGGTCTAAAGATCGTTCAATTTTTTTCATATTTACTCATCTCCAATCATGATACTTACGATTCCGCAAGTCAATCCAACGATTGATACTAAAATAAAGCAACCCATTAACCAAACATTTATTTGGAATTCATCAACATTAAAAATAATACCTGCAACAAATAAAAGTATCATCGAAGCAAGTTGAGCACATATCTTTAATTTTGATCTTTTCTTTTTCTTAAACAGATTATTTTGTGAAGAAATCGCCGTTTCAACAACTATTCTACTTATTTCGGAAGAATTATTTTGTGATCCCCTTATAGTAGCCTCTATTCTATCTGATTCCATTATTATTTCCTTTACGTATTTTTCGGTTTCCTTTTTTAATAGCAATATCCCTTCATCAGTAAACCCTTGTAAAAGAATATCGTTTATTTCAATTGAAATAGGCATTTTCTCACCGCCTTAGATTCATTATTTTATTTAATGTCATCTTACTAATGGTAATTATAGCATATTTTCATATAAATAATCACAGTTTTTGTATAAACATGACATTCTACCTTATTTTTCAACACCGTAATATTTAATTTTCAAAGATCATTATTCGTAATATCCATTTCAACAATTATTTCGCAAATTTTAGCAAGTCCGACTTAACTAATCTGTTTATATGAGAATGGAATCCCATGTTTCCATTCTCATATCATTATTTTTTTATGAAATTATCGTTAAATCAGCAATCTCAACTAATTCTGTTTTTAAAAATAACTTTATACCTTCCATTGCTTCGTTTCTCCATGCTCCACCATCGGCTTCTATGATTGTCGCTAACGGACCCTCTTTCATTCTAAAAATAAATTTACTTGCAGGTTGATCTATTTCCGGGAATGTTCGATATGGTGCTAAAATGACTGGGTTAGGAACAACAACTGCTCCCACTGATGCTACTCCAGTTTTAACTGTTACTGACTGGGATATGCCATCATCACCAGTTTCTTTAACTGCTTCATCTCTAATTTTCCCAGTTACAATTAGTAGTTTCTCAACATCATTATTCTTCACAAAATTTGATTGCAGCATGATATTAAATTTTTCTGTTTCTATGAAGTTATCAAAAATTACTCTAGGCACAATTGCATTACATACCATATATTCTTCTCTGTGCTTTTCCAATTTAAGTTCTGAGGATAATCTAACCTTTGTTGGACTCTCCACTTGAATTATCAACTTACCTAATTCATCAATGTTACCTTTAATGTAGTCAACTAGAGAAGTTAACGTTGAAGCCTCAATTGATGAAGGTGTAGGCTCTATTACTCTATTAATTCCTTGAGTTGTATATTCAAACCCATTTGCTGCTATAAATCTTTGAAATCTATCTTGACCTAAACCGACTAAATACTGTAATGCTTCCTTTGAATTTTGTTCGTTCATAATGAAATCCTCCTATAAATCTTAACCTCTCATGATGAGTAGGTGATTATTTGTTATTTACTAGTCTTAAGCCTTTTAGATCTTCTTTCTTTGCTTCTGGATCATTGGTTACTACTCCATCCTCATCACACTCAAGTACCATTTCTGTTTGTCCTTTTATCTGCTTTTTATATTCAGCTCCAACTATTTTGCCTTTGTTATCCCTATCAATTAGAATTCTAGTTTTAGTTGGTGTTGCAGGTGCTAAAGTTGCTTTTATAGTCACTCCAACCTCAGACATCTCCCTGGATTCATCAGCATCAAAAACCAATACTATGTTTAATTTTCTTTTGATTTTATAAGGTGTATTCAAGTCTGCGATATTTTCTAACACCTTTTCTATTGATGCATTTACCTGCTCTGCTATTGCTCCATCTGCTAGTGATTCAATACTGAAATTTTTACTCATATATTTCTCCTTTTAAATTTATTTAGGGCGCAGATTGCGCTTACTTACTTGTTTTACAGTAATTAACCTATAAACATTTTCTTAAGTCTATTTTTAATTTTTTTATCATCTAGCATCTTAATATAATTGTGTAATTTAGAGATTGTTTCATTTGCCTCACTTAAACCTTTATTTGCTCTATATAACTTGTCCACCAAACTATCTATATCTATTTGCTTGCACTGTCCTTCTTGCTTTAACAAAATTATTTCTTTCTCTTTTGTTACTAAAAATTGAAAGGTAGAAGATTCTTCATGCTCTATTATTTTAATATTCTGGTCTATAACAGTATCTCTAAGTATTTTTAAATCTTTTCTATGTTTCAAAATAATAGATTCCCTTGTTATATTTGCTACTTCTAGATCTTTGTTTTTCTCTTCTAGCCTATTAATTTTATTTTTAAAAGCTGTTATTCTACTCATAAATTAATACCACCTTATTTTTTATTTTTTTAAAATACTATATAACCACAACCTAAGTTTCTGAATATTAGCTTTCTCTCCACCGTTATATCTAGTTAAAATTTGCATTTCCGTAGAGAATTTAATAAGCTTGTCTACCTCCAGTGCAATTTCTTTTAAATTAAATATATTTTTATTATTCATAATCAGCCATATTGATACCTACTTTC
>NZ_JBNMNU010000124.1:0-12739 GCF_051278035.1 Clostridium sp. | reverse complement strand
AGATGAGATAGATTTAAAGTGCTGTACTACTCTTGAAAATGTTAAGAAAATGATAGAAAGGTATATCACATATTATAATAATTATAGATACCAGTGGAACTTGAAAAAGATGGCTCCTGTACAATACAGAAACCATCTCTTAGCTTGTTAGCACTTTTTTTAGAGTGTCCTTGACATAGGTACCAGTTTATTTTTACACGTCTTTTACTTTATAAATAGTTGTTTAGGCTATTTATTCGGTATTCTTAATTATTTATTTAGATTCTTTATCATCGTAAATAAAATCTTTTATACTATCAAGCAACTTCTGCTTGTCTAGCCTTTCAATATTGTTAATTGACTTAATGTGTTTTATCAATTTGTTCCTTAAATTTTCATCATTTTTATCAGTTTTTTCATTAATATAAAATTCCTCTCCACTTTCAACAATTCTAGAACTATAGTCATTAGAATCCAACAATTGTTGAAAACTCTCCTGTGCTTCTTTATCCCCATGAACAAGAAGAATTTCCTTTGGTTTTTCCATAAAGCTTTCTATCCAATTGAATAATCCATTTCTATCAGCATGTCCTGATAACCCTTCTAAGTTATATATATGAGCTTTAATAGCAATGGGTTCTCCAAATATTTTAACTGTTTTTGCACCATCTCGTATAGATCGCCCCAAGGTGCCTTCTGCTTGATATCCTACAAACACAATCGATGATTCTGGTCTCCACAAATTGTGTTTAAGATGATGTTTTATTCTACCTGCATCACACATACCACTTGCAGAAATAACTATTGCCTTGCTCTCAATTTTATTGATTTCAGCTGAATCATTTGCGGAAACTGAGAAGTTCAAACCATCAAATCTAAATGGATAATCACCCTTCATTACAAATTCTTTAGCCTCTTTATCATAATCCTCATTATGGCTTTCAAATACCTTAGTTGCTTGAATAGCTAAAGGACTATCGATATAAACTTTAATATCCTTCAAATCTTCATTTTCTACATATTTATTTAATTCATATAAAATCTCCTGAGTCCTCCCCACTGCAAATGATGGTATAATAACATTCCCCCCTCTTGCAAAGGTCTCCTTAATTATTTTTAATAACTCCTTCAGATTTTCGTGAATCTCAGGATGAACTCTATTACCGTAAGTGGTTTCTATTATGAGATAATCTGCATAATTAATGATGGTTGGATCTTTTATAATTGCTTTATTAATATTACCCAAATCACCACTGTACACAAGCTTTACTTCTTCTTGATTTTCTTCAGTCATATATAATTCAATAATAGCAGAACCCAAAAGATGCCCTGCATCTCTAAATCTTATTTTCAACCCATCAAAAACCTCTATTACCTCATCATATGGAAATGCTCTAAAAAGATCAAGAGATCGTTCAGCCCATTTAACTGTATATAGTGGTTCCAATCTTTTTAATCCCTGACGTTTTCTTTTTCTATTTTTCCAATCGATCTCAGACTCATGAATGTGCCCACTGTCTGGAAGCATAATACTACACAAATCCATTGTTGCTTCAGTTGATAAAATCTCTCCCTTAAACCCCATCTTATAAAGTAGCGGTATTCTTCCACTATGATCAATATGGGCATGTGATAAAATAACATAATCTATTTCTTTAGGATTAAAATCAAATTCCTCATTTCCAAATTCTTTTTCCCCTTTGCCTTGATATAAACCACAATCTAGCAAAACAGTCTTTCCATTTATGTGTAAAATATGACATGAACCTGTAACCGTTTTTGCTGCTCCATAGAATTGAATTTTCATAATAATCCTCCAGTTCATCATGTGAATAGTTACCCAACACTGAATTCCGTCAAAAACTTTCAAAATATTCAGATATTTGATTCTATTATAACAGAAATATGATTACAAATATATATTGTCTTTGATTAACCTAATAAAAATGAACACATCCTCCTAGCACAAAAGATTGTAATTAAATTTTTCATATTGTCACCACCTTTTATAGTAAATATTGAAGTAGTTTCTTACTTGGAGACGGAATTACAACTTTTTCAACAAGGACGCCCTTTTCAGTTGCATTTTTTGCACCCGCCTCAACAGCAACTTTTACAGCGTCAACATCACCTGTTAAAGTGAAAAATGATTTTCCACCAACACCTGTTCCGAGTCTAAGCTCAATTGCTTCAATATCTGCAGCTTTCAAAGCAGCATCTGCACATACAATCATAGACGCTATAGAAAAGGATTCTAATATTCCTAGTGCCTCAATATCTGCTGTAATAGAGGTTGATGTTATGGACGGATAAACTGCAGGATGAACATTTGGAAGTATAAAATCATCAACCACATAGGTAGATCCAATTCTAATCCCTGCTTGAACAGAGCTTTCAACTGCTGATACATCCCCATGCACTAAAACAAAATATTTTCCTGGACAAACAGGAGTTGAAACTAATATTTCTACATCAGCTGCTTTTACCATGGCATCAGCTGCTTCAATTCCCTTTGCAATGCTTATAAATTCAACAAGTCCAATTGCTCTTAGCATAATGATACCCCCTTATATCCTTTCAATTTTGATGTGATTTGAAATTTCAGTAACTATTCCATCAATGCTAGCATGAATTCTTGCACCTAATGCATTTTCAGGTATTTCACCTAATAAATCTCCAAGGTTAACCAGTTGTCCCAACTGAACAACTGGAATACAGGGATTTCCAATATGTTGTTTCAGGGGTATCCTTACTTTTTTAGGTTCATAATTTATCGCTTCAAGCGTAGCTTCTGTATCAAATTCTCTTAGTCCTAATTTTCCAATCAAGCGCTTTACTGGAATTTTTCTATATTCTTTTGAAGACTGCTCATTATAAACAGTTTTGATTGGTATATACTTTATATTCTTTTCGTGAAGTTTTTGTTTATATTTTATATTAATAAGCCGTGGAGATAATTGTGCAGGACACGCATATAATTCACAAATACTACACTCGGAGCACAGTGATGCCATCTCCGCTCCTTCAATACTATTCCCCTTATCATAGTTTGATTTCCGCATCATTAAATGTGGTTGAAGATTATGTCCAAACAAATATCTTGGACAAAGATCTGTACACATTCTACATTGCAAACATGCTGCTTTTGATTGATGAATAGCCATTTCGGGAGTCATATTTTTTCTTATAATTAAAATATGCTCCTTTGGAAGAACTACAAGACCCTTTGTAGTTTTTGTAATTGGCGAATCAATATCTGATACAATCTTCCCCATCATAGGCCCACCATCAATTACCTGAATACTCGAAATATCGTGGATACCTACTAAAGTTAGAACCTCGCGAACTGAAATACCTACTGGTAGTCTTAATGTGACTGGTTTAATTACTTTTCCAGTAATGGTTAAATAAGTATGTGTTACAGGTTTACCCTTTAGTGCATTATATAAATTAAGTACTGTTTCCACATTAGTTACAATACATCCTACTTTAAGAGGAATCCCTGCTTCTGGAACAATTCTTCCTGTTATTTCATTTACTAGCGTTTGTTCATCTCCAGCCGGATAAAAATCTTCTAGCGGAAAGACCACAATACTTAGATGCTCTCTTAGTTTCTCTTGGAGAATATAAGTAGCTTCCTTATGCTTTTTTTTGATACCAATGAAAACCCCTTTTGCATCTACTTGTTTCATGATTTGTTCTAATGCTTCTATAATTTCATCTGCATACAAAATAATTAATTGTTGATCCACTCTTAAAAGAGGTTCACACTCTGCACAATTTAAAATAACATATTCTGCTTTAGCTGAAAATTTAACATGAGCTGGAAAGCCGGCCCCACCTGCTCCAACTATTCCATTAGAACGAATTATTTCTATTAAGTCATTTGACATTTTATAGCCTCCAATGCAACCGTAACAGAAGCTGTATCTCCAAAGATTGCAATTAGTGTGAAGTGTTGTGGACAAACTCCCATGATTTCTTCCACCAAAACGTCTACTGATTTTTCTGCAATGTCGGAAGCTACAAACATTTCCGACAGTTTGCCTTGGACTGATTTAATTATTTGTATGTCCATTATTCTTCACCTTCATATTTTATTTTACAATTCATAGCAATTCCTATCGGTGTTACAAATAAAGGATTCTTTGGTTTATAGGTTTTTATGCCAGTTTCACTTTCTATAACTTTTTCAATATTGTGTAAACAGCTTGTTCCACCTACTAAATAAATAGCTTTTACATTAAAATCGCTAATATGTTTTTTTATAATGGAAGCAACTTTTTCGCAAACAGGTCTTAGGACTGCTGCATTTTCTAATTTCTTCTTTGGATCTTGTTTCATTATTTCTGCATCTTCAAAAGTTATTTTATTAGCACCGGCAAGTACAAGTGAAAATTGAGTCCCACCTGTGGCTTCATCTGCAACATAGACGACTTTTCCCTCTCTGAAAATAGAAAGTCCTGTTGTTCCTCCGCCAATATCAACAACTACTCCATTTAAAACTCCAAGTAATGCATTTGCAGCTGTAGGTTCGTCCACCACATTTGTAACCTCAAACCCTGCACCTTCTGCTACGTTAGCAATGGCGTGCGAATCATTGATTCCAGTTCCAGGAGGTACTGCTACTGCTGCATAATTTAATTTACAACCTATTTTTTCTTCAACCTCTTTTTTTAGTTGTTTCACAATATTTATGGCCCCATTAAAATTAACTACAAGTCCGTCCTTTACAACTTTAGCATATTTATAAGCTCCAGCAATTGGTATTTTATTCTCATCCAATACTGTTAAAACTATATATGCAGTTCCAAGGTCAACTCCAACATGTAATTTTTGTTTATTCAAAGGTAAAATTGGTTCAATAATTGTTTTCTCAAAATCTGCAATCAATTTATCTGTATTTTTAAACATCTCCATAAAACTTTCCTCCTTTCACACGCACTTTACTATTACACCTTCAGTGGCAAAGCTAGGAACTATAATTCCTCCTTAAAGTGATTTGTTTAATGCACTATTGATATAACTTCTTAAATTTCCAATCCCCTCACCATTAATAGACGAAACTTCAAAAATAGGACCCTTAATACCTAATTTATTTAAGAAACTTACTGATTTTTCAATATTTGAATCAGGAAAATCTATTTTTGTAACAATGCCAATCGTAGTGCCGGGAAAGGAACGAGCAAATCCAGGAGGAAAAATTGATTTTTCACTACTAGCGTCCTGAGTAAACAAAATTAGCTTTGCCTCCTGTGCTGTACTCATAATAGCTGTGTACATTCTAGGATTTTCCATATACTCCCCAGGAGTATCAATCATAAAGGAACTATATTTCAGTGTTTGAGTTTTTAAGGGTACACCAGTTTGTCCATTTAAAGCCATAATTAACGACGTTTTTCCGGAATCAATTGCCCCTACAACCATTAATTTCTTCATAATTATGACTTCGTTATTGGACAAGATGTAAACTTAAGTGCATCTCCCAATAGTTTACTGATGGCTTCGAGTGACGCTTCAACACTAGCAACATCTCCTGAAATGATAAGTGCTCCTGTAAACCTATCCAAAAACCCAATACTAACATCTCCTGCCTTTGTTGCAATATCGGCTGCAATAATGGCACTTTCCCCTGGAGTAGAAGTTACTATTCCAATAGCCCCTCGCTTTTCAACTCCAAGCCTTTCATATAATTCATCTACAGGCTGAGCGATAATATGCAAAAGAGTAAGTTGCTTTCCTGGAACATATTCCTGTATAACTCTCTGTCTTTCTTCATTCATACTTTTCCCTCCAAACCATTTCTACTTTAAGTCCGCCCAATTAGCTGGATATGTTACATACATGAATTTTGCATAGTCAGGAGCACTAAATTCAATTGCTGAGTTTTTAGGAATAAAAATAATTTCCCCTTTACTTGCAACAACTTGTCTTCCATCAATATTTATTTCTAAAGTTCCGTCTATAATATAATCTATTTCATCATATTTTAATGTCCAATCAAAACGTGTCTCTCTCATTTCCATAAGACCACATCCGAGTCTTGGACTTTCTTCTAACGTTACAATATCCTTTAAAAGTACTTTATCTTCCTCTTTTCCTGTTTCAAATTTATCCATTTTTACAGTATTTAATTTTACTGACATTACTCCACTAGCATCTACATGCTTTTCTAATTCACATTTTTCATTTGATAAATTTTCTGCAATGATTTTTCTAATCATATCTTCAATTGATTTTACATCTATATTCTCCATTTTAATTCCTCCATTCAAAACTGTCTCAAAAGTTTATAATTCAACTGATTGAGATTTTTTATTTTTTATACTTATATCTCTAGATGCTATATAACAAGCTAGTGCAACTGCTGTAGCTCCAGCAATTAATTTCCCAACTATCATAGGAAATATCATTCCTTTTTCTACTCCAGCTGTAAAACCTAGATGATCTCCAAATACAAAGGCTGCACTGACTGCAAATGCAACATTTATTATCTTTCCTCTGTCATCCATATCCTTCATCATTCCGAACATTGGTATACTATTTGCAAGACTTGCCACCATACCTGCTGCTGAAATTTCATTCATACCTAGCAGTGACCCAAGCTTCATTAGAGGTTTTTTAAATACTTTTGTTATAACATAAACCATTGGAAATGCTCCTGCTAGTACTATTGCAATGGACCCTACTATAGCAATACCATCCGATAGTGGTGCCATACCAGGAATAACAACTATCCCTGTTAAAGTTTCTATTATTATAGCTGCAAGTCCTATTGTTATAACCACAACTACGCCTTTTCCGAAAACGGTAAAGCCTTTTATCATCTTTTGAGGTATTAACCATAATCCTATAGCAATTAGTGCTGCAACTATTATTATTGGCACGAGATTTTTAAGTATCATTATTACATCAAACCCAGCTACAAGTCCCCCTACAAATGCTCCTATAGGAATTGTTATCATCCCTGCGAGTACACCTGTTGCTAAAAACTTATGATCTTCTTTTTTAATTATTCCAAGAGCAACTGGTATAGTGAATACAACAGTTGGTCCCATCATAGATCCTATAATTATACCTGAGAAACTTGCTGCCTCTGCGGTTAATGCAAGCTCTTTTGCAAGAGGATATCCACCCATATCACAGGCAAGCAATGTAGTAGCAAACATAGATGGATCTGCCCCTAAGGCAGTGTAAACTGGTACTATTACAGGCTTTAATACACTAGCAAGTACTGGTGCTAAACATATTACACCCACCATAGCTATAGTTAATGAACCCATTGCCATAAATCCTTCTTCAAATTGTTCTCCTAAACCAAATTTGTTTCCTATACACTTATCAATTGCACCTAAAACCATGAAAACAACCATTATATATATAATAATCTCATTTATCCCCATATTTCTCTCCCCTTTCCAATACCTAATTTTTCAAAGATAAGTATTACCCTTATTCCAGAAATTCTGCATCAACTTCTAAGCTATCTATAATCCCTACTATAACTGCATCTACAGGCACATCTTGTATATGGAGTGATGCCCTTGCGGAGCTACCTTTAGTCACTAATACGCTATCCCCTATGCCAGCGCCTACTATGTCTGCGGCAACAAAAATTGTGCTTTTGTCTCCACTTCCATATTTTGATGGTTCTATTATTAAGAATTTTAATCCATTTAATTTTTCATCTTTCCTTGTAGCCCATACGTTGCCTATAACTTTTCCAATAACCATTAACTTTCTCCCTTATTTGTGATCTATACTCTACTAAGCTTTAACTGTTTTATTCTCACATAATCTTGAGCCAGCGGAGTTATTATAGCCTTTCGAATTATGGTTACTTCCTTTAATCCATTCATATACAATTTTTTAAGGTCTGATTCTGTAATCAGTCTTTTATTGCTTATTTCCGTTACTTGATGATTTTGTATATCATTTGTTGATTTCTTTTCTGATATTACTTGAACTACTTTCTCATTGTAAGTAGTACCATCCTCCATTCTTTTAAGTAACTCAGCCCCACTTACCAACACAACCCCATAAGACATAATTTTGCATTCATATTGATTATAAAGATTATATAGTTCTTTATTAGCATTGGTTGAATATTTCCTGTACTCGATTCCCTCTTTTAACACATAAACATTCTTGCAGTTAAAAAGAGACTCTATTATAAATTCTTGCACATTATCATTACATAAACCAAGTGCCATTGACGATAACCCTTTATTACATAAATTTGTAACTATTATATACTCATAATTTTTCATATTTATATCTAATTTATCATAAATACAAACTTCATATTTACCTTCTAAAAGATTTTTAATCATTGTTATTTCTTCTTCACATGAACTTATTACTAGAACTTTTTCTTTATCAATTGTAGTATCGTTTATACCGCTTTGAATTTTCATCATAACTTCTCTCGTAACCATATCCACTAGTTTTTCTATATCCACTTAAATCACTTCCTTTATATAAGAATTAATAATTTTAGCAGTAATGCCTTTATTAAATCCACAGGCATTTGCTTCATCATAATCTATATGCATAAAGGATGCATAATTTTTATTTACTCTAATTACAACATCATCAAAAACCAAAGACCTATCTCCTGATACCTCAGCCTTAACTATATCTTTATCCCGAACCTTAAATAGCTTTGCATCTTGTGGTGATAAATGTATATGACGTTTTGCAATTATTAAACCCTCTTCTACTGTCAGAGAAGTTTTTTCCGTAGCGATGGTTATGCCTGCACTACCATCTAATTTTCCTGATTCGCGAATAGGTGCTGTTATTCCTAAAATATTAGCATCGCTCTTAGATATTTCCACCTGTATTTTACTTCTTTCTGGTCCGAGTATAACTACATTCTTAATTGTTCCCTTAGGACCAATTAAACTAACTCTTTCGCAACACCCAAATTGACCTGGTTGTGATAACTCCTTTACCTTCGTTAATTCATAGTCCACTCCAAATAATATATTAATTCCTTCTCTTGTAAGGTGAAGGTGCCTTCCTGAAGCTTCCACTGTAATCTGAAATCTTTTATTTACTCTTTTCATGACTTCTTCTACAATATAATCAAAATTTTTATCTGCCACAAGTGCACCTCCACTATTTATATTTTCCCGATAAAAACTTAAGCATCATTACATATAAACAGCTACTTAACCTATTTAAATATCTAATAATATCGCTTCTTGTTACCTCTCCATCAATATCTTTAAATGCCTTAAAGCTACATATTTCAACTTCCCGTATATTAGTTCTTATAGAATTGAGTGCAATGACTAGTTCCCCCATTTTATAATTCGGAATGAAATGATCCATATTATAGTGTTTTTTAGGATTATGTGATACTTCTCTAATGTCGTTCTCGTTCATCCCTATAAGACAAAACTCAGGTAGCTTCTCTTCTAGTACTTCTGCCCTTAATATATTTCGTACGAAAAATAAAATCTCTTCTAGCTCCTTAGCTACCGCTTCATTTTGAAGCTTTATTGATATTACTTGAACTTCCAAAATCTTAGACTGTAGACTATCAAGCCTCCCTCTAAACTCTATTCTTCTATGATCTTTAGGTACTAATTTATTTCCATATAACTGTGTCATATGCTCTGGTTTTCCTTCTTCTTCTTTTTCTTCTTCCCTGATGATTAATGGTTTTTCTTGTTTTTCAGCTCCCAAAATATCAACAATTACTAGTTTGATGTTTTTATCTTGTAGATACTGCTTCGCAGATGGTGTAATAATAACTCCCTTTTCTACTTCATATTCTTTGATATCAGTATTTCTAAGTTGTTTTCTTAGTTCGCTTTCAGTTAGTAAACTCATATAATTCACATCCCTTTAAGAAGGTTATATATAAACATACTATCTCTACAACTTTTTAATTTGTAGGGATAGTATCTTTTGTAATATTACTCTTCTATTTCTGATTTTACTTTTGGAAGTATTGCATCCACTTCAGCGTGTGGTCTTGGAATTACATGAACAGAAACCAATTCTCCTACTCTCTCTGCTGCAGCAGCCCCTGCATCCGTAGCCGCTTTAACAGCTCCAACGTCCCCTCTAACCATTACAGTTACAAGGCCTGCACCTATTTGTTCTTTTCCTACTAATGTAACATTTGCAGCTTTAACCATAGCATCTGCTGCTTCAATTGCACCTACGAGACCTCTTGTTTCAACCATTCCTAATGCATTTGCACTTGCCATTTTATATTCCTCCTAAAATTTTATTTTGAATATATATTAGTTATCATTACAATTGATCTCTCAATTTCTCAATAACTTTTTCAACTATTCTATTTATAGTTTCTTCATTACCGGCGTTACCTCTATCTACTAAATCCTCTATTTCACAAGTTCCATAAGCTAGCCTTCTTATATTTAATAGGTTCATAGGACCAACGTTATCAGAAGTTGCACTTCCACCCACTGCTCCACATCCTAAGGT
The DNA here is from genome assembly GCF_051278035.1 of Clostridium sp. Classification (GTDB taxonomy): domain Bacteria; phylum Bacillota; class Clostridia; order Clostridiales; family Clostridiaceae; genus Clostridium_AD. The sequence continues at coordinate 2,293 of NZ_JBNMNU010000124.1, read as the reverse complement.
TAACGCCGGTACTAGGCTTGTAGTCGCACCTATTCCACCTTGTGCACCTGGGGTGTTAACTAATAGTCTTGAGACAGGCTTTTTAAGTGCAAACTCTCTAATTATTGCTTCATCATTTGAATGTATTATAAGAGTGTGTCCTGCTCCTTCATTGTTTAATATTTCTATACATTTCGCACAAGCATTTTCCCAGTTTTCTTCACAGTAAAAGCCTAGTATCGGTGCTAATTTTTCTCTTGAATATGGATATTTTTGGCCTACCTTAGTTTCCTCCGCTATGAGTACTCTTACTTCATTTGGAACCTTAATATTAGCCATTTTAGCTATAGCTTCTACGCTTTTACCCACTATTTGAGGATTCATTGAACCATTGCTTCTAAGTATAAATCCTGATAGTATATCAGCTTCTTCTTTATTTAAGAAATAAGCTCCCTGTGCTTTTAACTGCGAAACTACTTTTTCCTTAATACATGCTTCTACTACTATTGATTGCTCTGAAGCACAGATAGTTCCGTTATCAAAAGTCTTACTATCTAATATTCTCTTTACTGCTAAAGGAATATCTGCAGATCTTTCTATAAAAGCTGGTCCATTTCCTGGTCCAACTCCTATAGCTGGGTTACCTGAACTATAAGCTGCCTTAACCATAGGAGTCCCACCCGTCGCGAGTATTAATGAAACGTCACTATGCTTCATTAACTCATCTGTACCTTGCATAGTAGGTATAGACATGCATCCAATAACACCGTCTGGTGCTCCTGCAACCACGGCTGCTTCCGATATAATCTTTACAGTTTCTAATATGCATTTTTTAGCACCTGGATGAGGTGAGAAGACTATGGAATTCCCTGCTTTTATAGCTATCATTGCCTTATATATAGCTGTAGAGGTAGGATTAGTAGATGGTATAAGTCCTGCAATTACTCCAACTGGGACTGCTACTCCAACTAATTTCTTATCTTTATCTTCACTTATTATTCCAACAGTTTTCAAATCTTTTATATACTCATAAACTCCTTTGCTTGCAAATGTATTTTTTATAATCTTGTCTTGCCATTTTCCAAAGCCTGTTTCTTCTTCTGCCATTTTTCCCAGTTTTTCAGCATTAGTATATGCTGAGTCACAAATAGCTTTTACTATTCTATCAATTTCATCTTGGCTCATTTCACTTATTTTCTTTTGCGCAAGTTTTGCTTTAGTTATAAGTTCTCTAACTTCTTGAATAGATCTTAAATCCATATCCACTATTTATCCCTCCTTTGATAGAATAAAATAATCTCTTCTACAAGCGTATTTTTATTAGCATACTTAATTTGTTTCTTAGTCATATTATCTAATCTAAGACTTCTTGCTAATGATCTGAGTTCATATGCTTTTTTACTTTCTAACTGTTCTTTTAGGCTTATACTATTATCTGCATTATTCGAATTCACTTCTATCTCTTCTGTTTTTTCTTCTTGATCAACTATATCCCACACTGATAAGTCAGGTCTAGCAATTACATGTGATGCTACTAAAACATTCAACTTAATAATAGCTACTTCAGCGGCCTCAACAGCTGCTTTAACTGAAGAAACATCACCCTCTATCTTTACTGTAACTAACCCTCCCCTAACTATTTCACAACCTATGAGGTTTACATCAGCTGCCTTAAGTGCCGCATCTGCAGCTTCTATAGCACCAAGGTAACCATATACCTCAATTAAACCTAAAGCTCCTCTATTCATATGAGTTCGCTAAATTAATAATTTGTAGGATTCTCAGCTACAAATTGGACTGCTGCTGCGAAAGCGTCACAAGCTGCTTTACAGGCCGATTGGCTTCCTGTAAGTAACGCTCCACCAAAGTTAGTTTCTGATGGTGGTCCATAGAAAGTTACAAGTTTAACATCTGCCGCTTTTAAAGCCGCATCTAATGCGTACATAGCTTCAAGTGGAGGTGCTATTAAATAAGCGATTGGCTCTCCCTCTTTAATATTAGCACTTTTTGATAGGTAACTTCCTGTTCGTGATATACAATGAGCAAAATATGGCACTGAATCATCCTCATTAGCACTTGTAAAGCTTGCCCCACTTTCTATGAAGTCTATTGCAGAATTAAGTCCGCTTCTAACCTCTGCGGGACTAGGACCAGCCATTATTCCTATAACTTCACCTGCTAGTTTTGAATTTGCATTTGCAGAACCTGCATACATTGATTTTGCATAAACAATCTCTACATCTGCAGCTTTAGTAGCTTCATCTAAAGCTGTATAAGTAACATCATCTATATCTGCTGTTAGAATTCCTAAACT
>NZ_JBNMNU010000123.1:0-12809 GCF_051278035.1 Clostridium sp. | reverse complement strand
AATGAAGTAAGTGTGATATTTATTCAAAATGAAGAAATTAGGGAAATAAATTTTAAACATCGGGGTATAGACGAAGTTACAGATGTGTTATCTTTCCCTATGTTACATTATCCGGAAGATATGGTATTTAAAGATGTGTATATAAATTACGAGTTTGACCAAAATGATTTATATGATGGGAAATTAGTAATTGGAGATGTTGCCATGTCGCTTGAAAAAGCAAAGGAGCAAAGCGAAGAATTCGGACATTCATTTACTCGTGAATGTGCTTATCTTACAGTTCATTCAATACTACATCTCTTGGGCTACGATCATATAGAAGAAACGCAGAAAAAAATTATGCGAAAAAGAGAAGAAGAAATACTTGCTACTTTCAATATATATAGGTAGAAGACATAATTTGATTCCAATGCAAGTAGCTATTTACTTTAGGATAATATTTTTAAAGGTGGTTGTGTATGAAAGTTAAAAAATTAATTGATAGTTTGAATTATGCTATCGAGGGAATCATATACTCAATTCGAACGCAAAGAAATATGAAGATACATATGATAGTTACTATATTAGTTCTTACCGCCGCGTTTTTTTATGATTTGTCTAAGATAGAGCTTTTAATTATAACAATGACTATAACACTAGTTATAGTGGCTGAAATGATAAATACAGCAGTAGAATGTGCAATAGATGCCACAACAAATTTTTATCACCCACTAGCCAAAATAGCTAAAAATGTTGCTGCTGGTGCAGTGCTTGTAACTGCTATAAATTCAATGTTAGTGGGTTATGTTATATTTTGGGAAAGGTTAACTCCCTTTAACAAGTCAGTAATGTCAAAAATCAAAAAATCTGACCCTGATATGACTTTTTTTGTTCTAGTTATAGTATGTATTGCAGTAGTAATAGTTAAAGCAATTTATGGCTAAGGGACTCCACTCAAAGGTGGTATGCCAAGTGGTCATTCTACAATAGCTTTTTCAGTAGCAACAGCTATAACATTATTAACCAATGAACCTTTAATTATGGTGTTAGCTTATTTTATAGCTGTAATTGTTGCACAGAGTAGGGTTGATTCAGAAATTCACTCTATTTTAGAAGTGATTTTTGGTGGTATCTTTGGGACCCTATTGACACTGCTTCTATTTAAAGTTTTAGGTTGATATATTTATATATTTTAAAGATATAATTTTAATATTATTGAATTACTCATAACATGTGATATAATTGATATACGTGATTTTTCATTGTTATTTATTTTTACGAAATTAAAATTATTTATATAGGGGTGTTCTAATGGATTATAAAAAGCTTGCTAAGCTTGCTATTGATGCTAGAGAAAATGCATATGTGCCATATTCAAAATTCAAAGTAGGTGCTGCAGTTGTTACAGAAGATGGCTCAATATATACGGGGTGTAACATAGAAAATGCTTCATATGGTGCTACTAATTGCGCTGAGAGAACTGCAATTTTCAAAGCTATATCTGATGGACATAGGAAAATTAAAGAAATAGCAATAGTGGGGGATCTGTCAACGAATACTTACCCATGCGGCATTTGCAGACAAGTTATTTCAGAATTTGCCACAAGTGACATCCGAATTATATTAGTAAAAGATGAAAATAACTATTTAATAAAAACTATGGAAGAGATATTACCAGGGGCTTTTACTAAAGAAAATTTACTTAAGTAAGCCACATTTAAATAAAAGACAATATACTAATGATAACCACAAGGAGGATATATGTTTAAATCAGGATTCGTATCTATTATCGGAAGGCCTAATGTAGGTAAATCTACATTAATGAATTATATTATGGGGGAAAAACTATCAATTGTATCTAATAGACCCCAAACTACAAGAAACAATATACAAACTATTTTAACTACTAAAGAATCTCAAATAATATTTGTGGACACTCCAGGAATGCATAAACCTAGGCATAAACTAGGAGAATATATGGTTAAAGTAGCCAAACAATCCACAGATGCAGTAGACGTTATAATATTTATAACTACACCAGGTGATGAAATTGAACCAGGGGATATGCATATTCTTGAAGGGTTAAAAGACACTAAGATACCTGTTTTTTTATTAGTTAATAAGATTGATGAAAATACACAGGAAAGGGTAGCTAAAACAATTAAGTCTTATTCCGAATATTTTAACTTTAAAGAGATAATACCAATAGCGGCTATAAAAGGCAAAAATGTTGACACGGTTTCTAAACTTTTAGCAGATCTCATGCCAGAGGGACCGCTATATTATCCAGAAGATATGATTACAGATCAGCAAGAGAGGTTTATTATAACTGAGATTATAAGAGAGAAAGCTCTTAAATTATTGTCTCAAGAGGTACCTCATGGAATAGCAATAGAAATTATTTCTATGAAAAGAGACAAAAATAATCTGTACAATATTGAAGTTAATTTGCTTTGTGAAAAGGATTCACATAAGGGCATAATAATTGGGAAAGGTGGGAAAACCCTTAAACAAATTTCCACTTATTCAAGACAAGATGTAATGAAATTCTTAGGTGAAAAAGTATACTTAAGATTATGGGTAAAGGTAAAGAAAGAATGGAGAGACACTTCAAGTATTCTCAAAGAACTTGGATATAAATAGGGGATGATGTTCTGTCGATTTTAAAAACTAGAGCTATTGTTATAAAAACGCAAGAGTTTAAAGAATATGATAAGCTCGTTTGGCTTTTTACTGAAGAGTTTGGGAAAATAACAGCAATAGCAAAGGGAGCTAGAAAAAACAAAAGCAAATATATATCATCCACATTACCTTGTTCTTATGGAGAATTTGTGCTTTTTAAAGGTAAAAATTTATATACAATAAATGAAATTACAATTATAGATTCTTTTCAGCAACTATTAAGGGACTTAGATACAATTACCTATGCCTCTTATTTTATTGAATTAATTGATATTGCAATGGAAAATGAGGATGCTAATAAGGGACTTTTTAAAGAGCTAGTTACTGCTTTTTATTTTATAAAAAATGACGTTATGGATATAGAGGTGCTAGCCAGAGCTTTTGAAATAAAACTGCTGAGGGCAACAGGTTACGGACTGAATTTTAGTAAATGCGTTAAATGTAGAAAAGAAATAACCATATCTAATAATATTGATTTGCAATCGTGTGGACCTATATGCAAAAATTGTGAAAAGTCAAACAGTATATATATTTCAAATCCTACATATAATACATTAAAATTCTTAAATAATTTTGGCATGGATAAAATTAATAGGATAGTTGTATCGAAAACATCAAAGCTTGAGTTATACAAATTTTTATCTCTTATTATTTCTCAAAATTATACAAGAAGGCCAAGGAGTTTAGAAATGTTTGATTATTTAAATGAATACAAAAATAAGTAATTGTTTTAAATCAGGTTCAAATCATAAGGAGGCGGATTTTAATGGGAGAAATTACACTGGAAAAGATTGATATCATTAAAGAGCGAACGGGAGTTTCATATACTGAGGCCAAGGAAGCATTAGAAGAATGTGATAGCAATGTAGTCGATGCACTAATCTTTATCGAAGCAAAACAAAAAAAATACCCTATATTTAATATGGATGAAGTTTATACTAGCAAGGAAGATTTTATAGCATGGATAAAGGATACTGTAAAAAAAGGTAATGTGACAAGGATAAAAATTAAAAAAGATGAAACTGTAGTTATAGATATACCTGTTAATGCTGGTATTGCTGCTGGTATGTTTGCGTTAATATACCCAGCTCTTATTGGAATTGGAATATTAACAGCTGTGCTCACAAAGGTTACAATTGAGATAACTAAAGCTGATGGGTCTGTTGAAGTAGTTAACACTATTATCAAAAACACAGTTGAAGATGTAAGAGAGAGAATGAATGATGTGAGTGATGAAGTAAAAGAAAAATATAATGACACGAAAAATAATTTTGGAAAAAGTAACAAAGATAGTAAAGATGAAAATGTATACCAATATACTGTAAAATTTGATAAATCAGTAGATAAAGAAAAAGAAGAAGAAGAAGAAGAAGAAGAAAAATAATTTCCTATCTAAAAAGCCGGCAACAGTAGTTGCTGGCTTTTTAAATGAAAATTATTCATAGTATATAAAAATAGTAGTAATATTTATGGGATATTCTAAAAATGTTATTTTGAGAAAAGTGGAGTAATATGAAGGATACTATATTAATGGAGGAATATTGTATAATATTAAACAGAGAAGACATTAAAAAATTCTACATTTTATTGTAATAATGTGGTATAATATTTCAAATGGTATGTAAGATTTTAGCATAAGAACAAGTTATGCAATCGTTTATATTTCAAATATATACCATATATAAGGGATGAAATAGAAAGAAGGTGGAAATGATAAAGCTAACACCAAGACAAGAGGAGATAATAAGATTAGTTAAAGAAAATCCACCTATTACAAGTGAAAAATTAGCTAGCAATTTAGGAGTCACAAGAGCTGCACTAAGGCCTGATTTGGCCATACTAACAATGACTGGTATATTAGATGCAAGACCTAAGGTTGGATATATTTATTCGAAGAAACCTTCCTATAGCTTAGTTTATGACTATATAAGAAATATTAAAGTTAATGATGTAATGTCTAAGCATGTAACGGCAACAGAAGAAACTATGGTTTATGATGCCATAGTACATTTGTTTCTAAATGATGTAGGTACACTATTTATAAATAATAATGGCAATTTAGTGGGAGCTGTTTCAAGAAAGGATTTCCTTAAAATGGCTATGGGTGGAACAGATATCCACAAAGTACCTGTAGGAATCATAATGACTAGAATGCCAAACATAATATTTGTTGAAAAAGAAGATAGTGTTTATTTGGCTGCACAAAGAATTATAGAACATGAAGTGGACAGTCTACCCGTTGTAGAAAGAAAATTTGAAAACGGGAGAGAAGTATTTAAAATTGTGGGTAAAGTGTCTAAAACTAATATTACAAGGTTGTTCGTAAAAATGGGTGAAAATGGTTAATAGCCATTATCATATATAATTTAGAATCGAAGGGGTTGTATACAAATGGAAAACAAAAAGTATGTTTACCTTTTTAGCGAAGGTAATCTTTCAATGAAAAATCTTTTAGGAGGTAAAGGGGCAAACCTTGCAGAGATGACAAGTTTAGGAATCCCTGTTCCACAGGGATTCACGGTTACTACTGAGGCTTGTAATAAATATTACAGTGATGGTAAGTTAATTGCATCTGAAATTGTTAGTGAAATTCATACTAAAATGACTGAACTTGAAAAAATCACAGGAAAGAAATTTGGTAGTTTAGAAAATCCATTACTCGTATCAGTTAGATCTGGAGCAAGAGCATCAATGCCAGGTATGATGGACACAATTTTGAATCTAGGATTAAATGATGAAACAGTAGAGGTTATGGCAAAATTAACAAATAACCCAAGATTTGCTTACGATTCCTATAGAAGATTTATCCAAATGTTTGCTGATGTTGTTATGGATGTTGAAAAAAGAAACTTTGAAAACATAATGGATAAGATGAAAGAAGAAAAAGGAGTAAAATTTGATACAGAACTAGACGCTAATGACTTGAAAAAATTAGTTGCACAGTTTAAAGCATTTTATAAAAAAGATAAAGGCGAAGAATTTCCAAGTGACCCAACAAGCCAACTTATAGAGTCTATTTCAGCAGTATTTAGATCGTGGGATAACCCTCGTGCTAATGTATATAGAAGACTCAATGATATTCCAGGTGACTGGGGAACAGCGGTAAGCGTTCAAGAAATGGTATTTGGTAATAAAGGAGAAACATCAGGAACAGGTGTTGCGTTTTCAAGAAATCCATCTACTGGAGAAAAAGGAATATATGCTGAGTACTTAATGAATGCGCAAGGTGAAGACGTTGTTGCAGGAATAAGAACACCACAGGATATATCACAACTACACAAAGATATGCCAAAAGTTTACGCAGAATTTATGGCAATTGTAAATACTCTTGAAAATCACTATAAAGATATGCAAGACATGGAATTTACAATTGAGGATGGCAAATTGTACTTCTTACAAACAAGAAACGGTAAGCGGACGGTACAAGCTGCCCTTAAAATTGCTGTGGAATTAGCTGAAGAAGGAATGCTATCACAAAAAGAAGCTGTTATGAAGGTTGAACCTAAACAATTAGATTCATTACTTCATCCTAACTTTGATACAGAAGAATTAAGAAAATCAAAAATAATAGCTAAAGGACTTCCAGCTTCACCAGGAGCTGCTTGTGGAAAAGTTTATTTTACAGCTGAAGATGCTAAAACTAAACATGAAGCAGGAGAAAAAGTTGTTCTTGTTAGACTTGAAACTTCACCAGAAGATATTGAAGGCATGATAGCGGCAGAAGGAATCCTTACAGTAAGAGGAGGAATGACATCTCATGCTGCCGTTGTTGCAAGAGGAATGGGTAGATGTTGTGTTGCAGGTTGCGGAGATATAAAAGTTAATGAAGAAGCTAGAAATTTCCAAATAGGAAAGACTATCTATAATGAAGGTGACTATATTTCTATGGATGGAAGTACAGGGAATATATATGCTGGAGCAATCAAAACAGTTGAACCTGAAATAAGTGGTTACTTTGAAACACTTATGGGTTGGGCAGATAGCATAAGAACTTTAAAAGTTAGAACCAATGCTGATACTCCAAGAGATACAGCGCAAGCAGTTAAATATGGAGCTGAAGGTATTGGCTTATGCAGAACTGAGCATATGTTCTTTGATGCTGATAGAATAATGGGTATAAGAGAAATGATTGTTGCTAAAGACGAGGCGAAAAGAAGAGTGGCATTAGATAAATTATTACCAATGCAAAGAGAAGACTTTGTAGGAATTTATGAAGAGCTTGTGGAAAGACCTGCTACAATCAGATTCTTAGATCCACCACTACATGAATTTTTACCACATGGTGATGATGATATAAAAGAATTAGCAATTGAAATGGGAATAACTTTTGAAGATCTTAAAGCTACAGTTGAATCGTTGCATGAATTTAACCCAATGATGGGACATAGAGGATGCAGACTTGCAGTATCATACCCAGAAATAGCTGAGATGCAAACTAGGGCTGTTATCGAAGCAGCTATAGATGTCAAGGTTAGAAAAGGATATAATATTGTTCCTGAAATAATGATTCCACTAGTTGGAGAAGTTAAAGAATTAAAATATGTTAAAGATATAGTGGTAAGGACAGCTGATAAAATCATAGCTGATAGTGGCACTAAAATGAAATATATGGTTGGTACAATGATAGAAATACCAAGAGCAGCACTTACAGCTGATTCAATAGCAAAAGAAGCAGAATTCTTTTCGTTTGGAACAAATGATTTAACACAAATGACTTTTGGGTTTTCAAGGGATGATGCTGCAACTTTCTTAAAACATTATTATGAAAAGAAAGTTTATGAATCTGATCCATTCCAAAAACTAGATCAAACAGGAGTAGGCAAGCTTGTTCAAATGGCTGCCGATCTTGGACGTAAAACTAGACCAAATATAAAACTTGGAATATGCGGAGAACATGGTGGAGATCCATCATCTATTGAATTCTGTCACAATGTGGGACTTGATTATGTATCATGTTCACCATTTAGAGTTCCAGTTGCAAGACTTGCAGCTGCACAGGCTGAAATAAATAATCCGAGAAAAAAATAGTGCTTTTAAACTATAAATAATTAATATAAAAAATAGAAAGTCGCTGAAATTCAGTGGCTTTCTATTTTTTATATTAATTTAATTTTACTTTGAACTTTTTTTCAATGTATTCTTTGAGTCTGCATATAAAATCTAATTGATATCCGTTTTTGTTAGTCGCGTTATCTAAGAGGTGAATAAAGGCTTTCTTATTGCACTTATTAATATTACTATAATAGTCTCTTGATATTTTCCAGCATCTTTGTGGAAATGCTAAATAAACAAAGATATATTTATAATCATCTAGGGTTAAAGGTAAAGTTTTATCGTATAATTCTAAAAAACTTATTGCTAGCTCTAAATCCCATTTTGTATTGTCTCTTTTCAAAAGTCTTCGCAAACAATAAGAAATATCGTGGGCGCAATAATCATTTCTACATTTATCAAAATCAATTACCCATATGTCATTATTATTATCAAAGATAAGATTTTTATTAACATAGTCAAGATGACACAAGGATTTTGTAAGATTGCTTGTGTCCATTGTGCAGGCGATATCAATCGAGGACTTAGCTAGGTTAATGCTTGAATCAAAATGTTTCAAATAAAGTTTTGAAAAGGAATCATTATGTTTATAGGCTAAATTAGATGAATTAAGAAGACTTACATAGTGTTTATATATGGAATTGCCTAGGGAACTGTAATTTTCCTTTATGGAACTACCACATATAGGTTTGAAGTTTATACTTATTCTATGCATATTTGCAAGGTTGCTTCCACATGCTAGAACATGATCGATATTATCATAATCACATTTGATGCCATTAACCCAAGGAGTAAGAATAAATAACATATTACTATAGTTTACAAATCTGCTATTAGTGATTGTAGGAAGTATTCGAGGTACATTAATACCATTCCTGTATAGCCATTCTATAGCTGAGTATATAAATAATAAATCTTTTATTGAATAATAAACCTTTTTTAAACAATAGCATTCGTCATAGTTTTGCACTTTATATACAGCTCTTTGTTTATCAGTATCTTTAAATTTAATTTGTGTTATATCAGCATTAGCTAAGTTATATTGTGGGAGGATGTATTTTTTTACATTTTCTTCGGATAATAAAGCAATGTTATTAAAGTTTTTAGCCGTGGAGGGCATGTCAACGCTCCTAAAAAATTATTACATTACTAGAATATTAATAAATCATTAATATTATACGTTTAATATAAAAAAAAGGGAAATTTATTTATTTTGTAGAATACTAATAAGACTATTAAAATAAATAAGGAGCGTGAATAATAGTAATTTTTATAATGCCTATAACAAATACAATAAAGATAGTCTTAAATTCAGGAGGGAATGTATGAATATTCGTCAGAGAATAGAAACTAATGAAGATAAGAACATTGTTAGATATGGGGCATTATCTTTAAACTCAAAGGGCCGGAGTGTATTAGAAGATGAAGATGAGGTAAGAACCTGTTATATGGTGGATAGGGATAGGATAATACATAGCAAGTCATTTAGGAGACTGCAACATAAAACACAAGTATTCATAAAAACCAGCAGTGATCACTATAGAACAAGATTAACTCATACTTTAGAAGTCGCACAAATAGCTAAAAGTATAGGCCGGGGGATAGGGTTAAATGAAGACTTAATAGAGGCTATTGCAGTAGGACACGATATAGGGCATGTAGCTTTTGCTCATAATGGTGAAGAGGTGCTTAACGATATTTTGCCAGGTGGGTTTAAACACAATGAAAATAGTATCAGGGTGCTAACTAAAATTGAGAAATCTGGCACAGGACTTAATTTAAGTGCGGAAGTACTAGATGGAATTCTACATCATAGCGGGTTTTCCACTGAGTACGGGAAAGCATTTACTCTAGAAGGTCAAGTTGTAAGATATAGTGACAAAATTGCGTATGTTAATCATGATATAGATGATTCTATAAGGGCAGGGTTATTAGTGGACTCAATGCTGCCGAGGAGAGCTATTAAAATTTTAGGGGCTAGTCATAGCAAACGCATAAACACTTTAGTTGTGGACTGTATTTACAACACATTGGATAATTTAAACAGAGGATCTATAGGAGTTTCACTTAGTGAAGATATTGGAAGTGCATTAGGCGATTTACGAAACTTCATGTTTCAAAATATATATAAAGGTGAAATGCTAAAAGAAGAAAGAAAAAAGGCACAATTTGTGTTAACTCAGGTTTATAAATATTATCATGACAATCCAGATACTATGCCTCGAGTTTATAAAAACATAGTCCAAAATGAAGGATTAGACAGAGGGGTAGCAGATTATATATCAGGCATGAGTGATGATTATTGTTTAATGCTGTTCAATAATTTATATGTTCCTAAAATTGGGATTTATTAATATGAAAAAATAATTTAGTAATAATTTCAAAAAAGCCTATTAATTTAAAATTTATAAATAAATATTACAAATATTGAAGGAAATTTTTGTTTAATAAAGAATATAATATATGCAAACATATTTATTATTAAAAAGAATGAATTTTAAAGAGGATTAAATAGTTTTTTGTCGAATTGAATTATATTGTGAATTTATATAAGTAAGGTGGTAATAATCTATTGATTGCTGAAGATGTCATCCAAAAAATAAAAGAACAAAATGATATTGTGGATGTTATATCTGAAAGAGTTAAGCTTAAAAAAACAGGAAGGAACTATACTGGTATTTGTCCTTTTCATAATGAGAAGAGTCCTTCATTCACAGTGTCTCCAGAAAAACAAATATATAAATGTTTTGGGTGTGGGGAAGCTGGAAATGTAATTAGTTATGTTATGAAGGATAGGAACACAACTTTTCCTGAAGCTGCAAGGATACTCGCTGAAAGAGCTAACATTATTATAGATTCAGAAAGTGAACAAAATGATGTGCAAAAGGACACCTATAATAAAATGTACAATATTAATGTAGAGGCAGCTAGATACTTTTATGATAATTTAAGAAAGGATAAAAAAGCTGGATTATATTTCACAAACAGAGGTATAACTGAGACTACTATGAAAAAGTTTGGTTTGGGGTTTTCTGTTGATAAATGGGAGGGACTCTTATCACATTTAAAAAAGAAAGGTTACTCTGAATTAGATTTGTTTAGTGTGGGACTAATTATAAAAAGTCCTAAAGGTTCATATTATGATAGATTTAGAAATAGAATAATGTTTCCAGTGTTTGATTATAGGGGTAAAGTCATCGGATTTGGAGGAAGGGTTTTAGATGATTCCAAACCTAAATATTTAAATTCGCCGGAGACACCACTATTTTATAAAGGACTACACCTTTATGGATTAAATTTTGTAGTGAAAAACAATAAGTCTCGAACAGTGATAATTGTAGAGGGATATATGGATTGTATTTCACTTCATCAGTTTGGATTCTCAAACGTTGTTGCATCTCTTGGTACAGCACTTACTATTAATCAAGCAAAACTTTTAAAAAAATATGTAGACAAAGTTATTATTTCTTTTGATGCTGATGTTGCAGGTAAGGCGGCAACACTAAGAGGACTCGAGTTATTAAGAGTTGAAGGTTTTGATTTGAGAGTGATTATAGTTCCAAAAGGTAAGGACCCTGATGAATATATAAAAAACTATGGGAAAGAGGCTTTTCAAAAATTAGTTGATGAAGCACTTCCACTAATAGATTATAGGATTAAAAGAGCCGGTGATGGAATAAATTTTTCGAATAGTGAGATGATAATACAGTATGCGAAAAAGATCACTGAAATTATTATAGATTTAGATCCTGTTGAAAAAGATGTATATATAAAAAAGATTTCTGAGCAAACAGGTATCAAAGAACAAGCATTATACGACTTATTAAGGGAAGAAATCGATAAAAATACAAAAAAAGTCAAAAAAGTGAATACACAACAGGATTTTGGACAAAAATTATATTTAGAAAGAGCTTATATTAAGGCTGAAAGAAATTTATTAAAATATATGTTTATAAACGAAGAAAATTGCGATTATGTTACAAAAAATATGTCAATTGAACAATTGGTACTTCAAAGTCATAAAATCATATATGCACTAATTGTTGATTATAAAAGCTTATCAAGAAATGAGAAAATTAAAAACATAGAATTTAAGTGTAATGATATAGAGGGTACAAAGGAATGGATCAACACTATTGAAATAGAATTTGACGGAGAAGAAGAGGATTATAAAAAATTTATTAATGACTGTATAAAAGAATTAAAAAAATTCAAGTTAGAGGAGTCGAAAAAAGAAATTATGAATAAAATCAAACAGCACGAATCAAATGGTTTGCTAGAAGAATCTATAAAGCTTGCGCAAAAGCTTTTAGAGCTTCAAAAAGATTTAAACAAATTACAGTAATTAGAAAGGAGGGAATACGATGAAGGATAAAAGTTCAAAAATGTCTATAGTCAAAAAGCTTATTGAAAAAGGTAAGAAGAAGGGATCCTTAACTTATAAAGAAGTGATGGATGAACTTTATGAAATAGATTTAAGCCCAGAACAAATAGAAAAGGTTTATGAAGTTCTGGAATCAATGGAAATAGATGTTGTTGGGGATGCGCATGATGCTCCAGCAGTTGTTGGAGATAAGTCCACAACTCAACCAGAAACTGAAGAACTAGATGTTAGTATACCAGAGGGCATATCTATAGATGACCCTGTTAGGATGTATTTAAAAGAAATTGGTAAAGTTTCATTATTAACATCAAGTGAGGAAGTTGAACTTGCCAAAAGAAATGAAGAGGGAGACATTCCTGCGAAGAAGAAGCTTGCAGAGGCTAATTTAAGACTTGTTGTAAGTATAGCTAAGAGATATGTTGGGAGAGGGATGTTATTCCTAGATCTTATTCAAGAAGGTAATTTAGGACTAATAAAAGCTGTAGAAAAATTTGACTATAGAAAAGGATATAAATTTAGTACTTATGCTACTTGGTGGATTAGGCAAGCTATAACAAGGGCTATAGCTGACCAAGCAAGAACTATAAGGATACCTGTTCATATGGTTGAAACTATAAATAAGCTTATTAGAGTTTCAAGACAATTACTTCAGGAACTTGGACGGGAACCTCAACCAGAGGAAGTTGCTGAAATTATGGAAATGCCTGTAGGA
>NZ_JBNMNU010000122.1:0-12866 GCF_051278035.1 Clostridium sp. | reverse complement strand
AGATCTAGAGCTTTGGCAGGAAAAGATAGAATACTATTTTAGAGACTATTATAAGAGAAGCGCACAGGAAGCTCTAAAAGCAGAAGAAAAGCAAGAACAGCCAGAACCAACAGAGGAAACACAAAGAATAGAAGCTACAATAAAAATCCTAAACCAAACAAGAGAGCTTGTAATAGAGCCACTAATAACCTTAAAAGAAAAATTAAGAGGCAAAAACACCACTACTAAAATCTGCACAGCTCTCTTCGAATTTCTAGAAACCATAAATGTATATAAAACTCTAGAAATATGGATAGAGAATTTTAAAGAGAATGGAGACCAGGTAGAAGTCACAGAGTACAGTAAAATTTGGAACCTAGTAATGGAACTTTTGGATCAGATGGTAGAAGTTATAGGAGATGAAAACTTATCTCTTGAGGAATTTTCATCGGTGATGTCAATGGGCTTTAGCAAACACAAGATGGGACTAATCCCACCAGCACTTGACGGCGTGTCAATTAGTAGCGTAGACCGTATAAAAAGTCATGATGTAACTGCCTTATATATTATAGGGGTAAATGATGGAGTGTTCCCAAAAGCGAGTAGGGAAGAGGGGATATTTACAGATGGTGACAGAGTAATTCTAAAAGAAAAAGGAATAGAAATAGCAAATGACACAAAAACTGAAGCCTTTAATGAGCAGTATTTAGTTTATGCCACAATAACTATTCCGAGTAAATATCTGTTTATAAGTTATCCTATAGGTGATTATGAAGGTAAAACTCTAAGACCTTCCATTATAATATCAAGATTTAAAGCCTTGTTTAAGGAATTAATAGAAGAAAATAATATAGTAGAATATGCGGGCAAGGACAAAGACAACGATTTACTAACTGAGCATCAAATGCAGCAGGTCTGTGCTAAGACGCCCACCTTTAATGGACTTATTTTTGTCCTTAGAAAATACTTAGAAGAAGGTCATATATCCGATATGTGGGTACAGGTTTACAAATGGTACCAAAACCACCCTGGCTTTAGAGAAAAGACTAGCATTATGTTCGAGGGTTTTGACTATAAGAATGAAGTTAAAATGTTAGAAAAAGAAAAAGTACACATGCTTTATGGAGAAAAAAACTATTTTAGTGTATCCAGAATAGAAAAATATGAAGAGTGTCCCTTTGCATATTTTGTCCAGTATGGCCTAAAAGCTAAAGAAAGGGAGTCTTTTACCTTTTCATCCCCAGATCTCGGTAGCTTTATGCACAGTGTACTAGATAATTTTTCGAAACTTGTGGATAAAAGTAATAAAAAGTGGGCGGATCTTGAAAAAGGTTGGTGCGAAGAGAATCTTTCCACCATAGTAGAAACTGAAGCTGCGGGAAACTCTAGTGGGTATATATTAAACAGTTCTCCCAGGTATAAGTACTTTACAGAAAGATTGAAAAGAGTATTAAAGCGAACTATTTATGTAATAGTTGAGCAAATGAAAAATAGTGGTTTTGAACCCTTTGGCTATGAAGTATCCTTTGGAGTACAAGATGGAGATTATCCACCGATAGCTGTAGAACTATCCACAGGAGAAAAGGTAAATCTAGTGGGCAGGATAGATAGGGTTGATAAATTAGTAAGTGAGGGTGAAGAATTTTACAGGATAATAGATTATAAATCTGGTAACAAGGATTTTAAACTCTCCGACGTATATTACGGACTTCAAATACAGCTACTTACCTATTTAGATGCTATGCTGACAAATGAAAACAAAGCGTCCAAGGAACCAATTTTCCCAGCAGGTATTCTTTATTTTAAAATAGATGACCCAGTTATAAAAGCTAAAAACAATTTAGACGAAGCGGAACTAGAAAAAGCTATAATGAAAGCACTGAAAATGAAGGGCCTTCTTTTATCAGATACTAAAATTATTAGAGAAATGGATAGAAATATAGAGGGAGCCTCACTAGTTGTGCCAGCATCTATTAAGCAAAATGGAGATTTAGGGGCGAATTCCTCGGTTGCTACAAAGGCTCAGTTTGAAACGCTGCTTTGCCATGTAAAAGAAAACCTTATAAACACATGCGAGGAAATGCTAAGTGGGGATATAGAAATAAAGCCCTACAAGAAAAAGGATTTCACTCCTTGTAGCTATTGTAAATATACATCTATATGCCAATTTGATGCTACTCTTAAGGAAAATACTTATAAGATAATAAAAGATAAAAAAGATGCGGAAATCTGGGAACTTCTAAGTTCAAATATAGAAACCATTGGAGGGGAGAAAAAATGACAACTAAACTCAAAGTAGAAAATAAAGAAACCCCATTAAAAGAGAAAGCGGTTAACTTTACCCCTGACCAAGAAATGGCTATATTAACTATAGACTGTAACCTTCTAGTGGCAGCTGCGGCAGGCTCTGGTAAAACTGCAGTTCTAGTTGAGAGAATAATAAAAATAGTAACGGATGAAAATAGGCCCACAGATATAGATAAGCTCTTAGTAGTTACATTTACAAACGCCGCTGCCTCAGAAATGAGAGAGCGAATAGCAGAGGCAATTTCAGTGGAGCTTCATAAAAATCCAGGAAGTAAACTACTTCAAAGGCAATTAACGCTACTAAATAAATCCAGCATCACAACAATTCACTCTTTTTGCCTAGAGGTTATAAGAAGCAATTTTCATGTAGTGGATTTGGATCCGAATTTTCGAATAGCTGACACCACAGAAGCGGTGCTTCTAAAACAAGAAGCTTTAGAAGAGATGTTCGAAGATAGATACCTAGCCTTAAGTGAAGAGGGAAATGATGAAACAACAAGTAAAAACGAACTAGTAGAAAATTCTAGCTTTTTGCAACTAGTGGAATCCTACAGTAATAACAAAGAAGACCTAGGACTTCAAGCTATAGTTCTAAGCCTTTATAACTTTGCAATGAGTGCTACAGATCCAATAAAATGGTTAAAAGACAAAGCCGAGGACTTTAACATAAAGGAAGGCTATAATTTTAGTGATACATCCTGGGCACAGGTTTTAATGAGAGACCTTAAAACAGAACTAAAGGGAATAGAAAAAGTAATGCTAAAAGCACTGAAAATGGTAGAGTCAAATCAGGCTATAGAAGTCTACGGAGATGCTTTTAAAGAGGACTTAGCTAATCTATCAGACCTTTTAAGCGCTGCGAATAGTAGTTTTGAAAGTTTAGCAGCCGCATTTGAAACGTTAGTCTTTAAAAAGCTACCAACCATAAGGGGTTGCAAAGATAAGGATAAACAAAAGATGGTTCAGGATATAAGAAACAAAGTAAAAAAACAATTACAAGCTGTGCAAAAGCAAATGTATTCAGCTGCTTCAGATGAGTCACTACAAGATATAAGAACACTTTACCCACAAATGATGGAACTATCACAACTAGTCATAGATTTGCAGGAAAAATACAGACAAAAGAAGAAAGATCGAGCCATTATAGATTTTAACGATTTTGAGCACTATTGCCTTTATATATTAACCAAAAGAGATGAAGCAGGAGAAGTAGTATTTGACGCGGAAGGAATGCCAGAACCTTCAAAAGTTGCAATTGGGCTCCGAAACAAGTTTGATGAAATCTTAATAGATGAATACCAAGACAGCAATATGGTTCAGGAAACTATTCTAAACATAATATCAAGAGAGAAATTAGGCACGCCAAACCTATTTATGGTAGGAGACGTAAAACAGAGTATATATAGATTTAGACAGGCAAAGCCAGAACTGTTTCTTGGTAAATACAATAGTTATTCTAAAATAGAGGGCGATAGCAAGAGAAAAATAACTCTATATAAGAATTTTAGAAGTAGAGAGCCAGTTATTAATGCAGTGAATTTTATATTCAAGCAAGTAATGTGCAAAAACATAGGGGAGCTTGACTACACAGATGAAGAAGCACTAAATTTAGGGGCTCATTTTGAGGATCTTAAAGATGGATCAGAAATTGGGGGTCCCGTGGAGCTACATCTCATTGAAAAAGCAGTGCCTGATATAACAGAGGATAGCGTAGAAGGTGAAGAGGGTGAAATAAGCGAGGAAGGAACAACCGCGGAGGATGAAACTCCAACTAACATTGAACTGGAAGCTAGGATTGTAGCTAAAAGAATAAGCGAATTAATGAATAGAGAAAAGCCAGATCCTTTTAAGATATATGATAAGAAAATAAAAGCTTACAGATTTGTGGACTATAAAGACATTGTAATATTGCTCCGTGCCACCTCAAACTGGGCTCCTTCCTTTTTAGAACAGTTAAAGCTAGAGGGAATACCGGTTTATGCAGATACTGGCACAGGATATTTTAGCACCATAGAAATTCAAATAATAATGAGCCTTCTACAAATAATAGATAATCCAAGGCAGGATATCCCTATGATTTCAGTCCTTCGTTCTCCAATAGGTGGATTTACCTCAGAGGAAATAGTAGATATAAGAATAGGTCAAAGGGAAATGTGCTTTTATGATGCTATGGTTTCTCATGAAAAAACAGGGGAAAATGAAAAGCTAACAAAATTTATAGAAAAATTAAACCACTTTAGAGAAATTAGAAATTATATGCCCATCGATGAATTCATCTGGCTACTTTATACTACCACTGGATACTACGGTTATGTGGGAGCAATGCCTCAAGGAGTCCAAAGACAGGCAAACCTGCGGGTGCTGTTCCAAAGAGCTAGGCAGTACGAGGAAACTAGTTATAAAGGACTGTTTAATTTTATAAACTTTATAAATAAGCTAAAAGTAAGTTCCGGAGATATGGGAAGTGCCAAAACCCTAGGTGAAAATGAAAATGTAGTTAGAATTATGAGTATCCATAAGAGTAAAGGATTAGAATTTCCAGTAGTATTTCTAAGTGGTGCAGGGAAAAACTTTAACTTAATGGACATTAATAAAAGTATATTATTTCATCAGGAACTAGGCTTCGGTCCGGATTTTGTGGATCCATTAAGGAGAATCTCTTATCCCACAGTTTTAAAAGAGGCGTTAAAAAAGACCATAAGAATAGAAAGCCTTTCGGAGGAAATGAGAGTGCTATACGTTGCCTTTACAAGAGCAAAAGAAAAGTTGATAATAACTGGGGCGATGAGAAATATAGAGAAGAATTTAGTAAGAATGAGCTCGGCACTTTCGGAAAATGGTGAAAAGCTTGGAGAATATGAGATATTAAAAGCCAAAGGCTATTTAGATTGGATAGTCCCTGCGATAATAAGACACGAGGATGGAAAACCGCTAAGAGAGTTAATAGGAATAGATGATAATAATGAATCCCTACTAAAGCATCCAGCTAGCTTTGAAATCAGATTCTGGAATAGGGAAGAAGTAACGAAAAATCAGAAGGCAGAGGAAAATGCCATTGTAAGTACGCAGGAAAAGTTAAGCTTGCTTAATGAAAGTGAAAACCAAAAGGAACTCCAAGATGCCATAGATAAAAGGTTAGGTTTTGTGTATAAATATGAAATGTCTACAAAAATGCCAACAGTACTTACAGTAACGGAGCTAAAAAGAAAATATAATCAAGAAATTACAGAAGGTCCCTCGGACAATATGTATAAGCCAAGACTTATAAAAAAGCCTAAATTTCTAGAAGAAATAAAAGGTCTAAGTCCAGCTGAAAAAGGAACCGCTATGCACGCTGTACTGCAAAGATTGGATTTAACTAAGGTGGCAAGCATAAGTGAAATTAGGGCGCAAATAGATATTTATATCGAAAAAATGTTAATTTCAGAAGAAGAGGGTAAATCAGTGCGAGTAGAAAAGCTAGTGAGGCTATTTAAAACTCCATTAGGTCAAAGAATGGTAAGCGCATATGGCCAAAATAAGTTAAAAAGAGAAATTCCCTTCCATATAGAGATTAACTCTACAGAGATAGATAAAACCCTTCCAATAGAGATATATGGAGAGGAAAAGATAATTCTTCAAGGAATTATAGATTGCTATTTCGAGGAAAATGGAGTGATAATACTGGTGGATTATAAAACAGACAAGGTAGGGAATGGGGAGGTAAGCCTTTTAGTAGAGAAGTATAAGTCACAGCTAGACTATTATGCTAGGGCGATCAATCAAACACTTGAAACGCAGGTTGGGGCGAGTTATTTGTATTTGTTTAGCATCGATGAAGCAGTAGAGGTATAAGGTATGAAAATTCTCCAGCGTGGCTTGTGATGCGGAGAAAAGTTCATAGAGAAATATATGAGAAAAAACCAAAAAAGTAGCGAAACATTTCCCGGGAGATAATATTTTGGCGTAAGGTATGGAATTACAATGTTTTTGGGCGACCGATTGCAAGTCATGCGGAGAAAGTTCATACAATTACGAAATATATGTCAAAAGGCATTAGAATATACGCGCTCCTCGCTGGCAGAAATAAGGAGAAAAGATATGGTATTATTACATTACAAATAGAGGAGGAAATTATGGAAATATTTTTGTACTATTATTTAGCTATTAATTTAATTGGCGTGTTTATAATGTATTCAGATAAGCAAAAGTCACGAAAAGGGAAATGGAGAACACCAGAGAATACGCTTTTTACCATAGCTGCGGCTTTTGGAGCCTTGGGCATTTTTATAGGGATGCGTTTGTTTAGGCATAAAACTAAGCATAATAAGTTTGTCATAGGAATACCTTTAATACTTGGAGTTCAAGTGTTTATAGTTCTTAAATATATTTTTCAAATCATGTAAGGTCCATAATTTAGAGCTTGAAATTTACAACCTTTTTGGGTACAATAAAGGTAAGATTATACAGATGCATATTAAGAGGTGGTAATAGTATGGAGGATAAGATGGCTGAACTTATGGAAAAGATGCATAGTGAGTTTTCAACTTTTAAAACTGATGTAACTAATGAGTTTAAAGCCATAAGACGGGATTTAAATAGCGTAAAAGAAGATATAAAAAGTCTTAATATTAAAGTCGATAAAACCACGCTTGGGTTAGAGAGTATAGATAGTGAAATCGGAATATTAGCTGAAGTTCAGAAGAATATGATAGGTCAAACTGAAAAGCAAATACCAGAAGCTATAGAGCCTATTTGTGAAGATATAAGTGTAATTAAATGCGCTGTAAAGAACATTTCAAGTGATTTGTAGATGTAAGCGATAAGACTTAAGTTTTCAAGCCTGTGTATAACTATTCTGAAAATATCGATTAATTTACATAAATTATAGGTATATTACTAGTTTATTGGTTGTTATGTGTATAAGTATAAGAAGTTATCCCCTTTTGGTGGATAACTTTTTCTGAATTGTGGATAAATTTTTAATTGTCTGAATATAGTTAACAGTATAATGTTTTTTTCTATCTAGGTTGTGCATAAAATCAAATGAAGCTAAGCATGGCCACATTTAGAAATTTAGCTACAGTAAATTGATGGAGTAGTAGGGGGCTTTTAAAATAATATTTCAATTTTAGCGTACGAATAAAACGAAGTCTATTTGTTTAAAATATAGAGAATAATAAATATTATAACCATGAAGGTGAACATACTAAATTCCGACCTTCACGGGTGGATTAATCATATTAAATTGTGAGGTGAATGTATGTTAAAAGACTTAAAAGAGCTCGCGACTAGAGCTATTGATGATGATATTACGGCTCTAGCAGCACAAGTTACTTATTATTTATTGTTATCTTTTTTTCCTTTTCTATTACTGCTTCTTAGTATGATTGGTTATAGTGATTTAAATAGTAATGATGTACTAATATATTTAAGCCAAGTAATGCCGGAGAGTACTTTTGATTTAATTTCTACAACAGTTATAGATGTTTTTGATTCAAAAACGGGGAATTTACTCTCTATAGGAGTAATAGGTTTAGTTTGGTCGGGATCGAGTGGTTTCAGAGCTATTATAAAGGGACTAAATAAAGCTTACGATGAGAAAGAAACAAGAGCATACTGGAGAACATTACTCATATCTATATGCTTTATGATAGGACTTGCGCTGGTTATTATAGCGGCCGTAGCTTTAGTTGTATTTGGTCAAGCAATAGGTGGGCTTATTGTTGAGAAATTTAATGTGTCTAGTAAATTTATATTAAATTGGGATATTATAAGGTACTTGGTGACGTTATGTGGGATGGTATTTATTTTTGCAGCGCTTTATCATTTTACTCCTTGTAGGAGACTAACGTGGAAAGAAGTATTTCCTGGAGCTATTTTTAGTACACTGGGATGGTTATTTTCTTCTCTAGGGTTTGCATATTATGTGAATAACTTTAATAATTATTCTAGTGTGTATGGCGGTATAGGAGGGGTTATAGTACTTATGTTATGGCTATATATTACTTCTATTATAATCCTCTTAGGTGGCGAGGTTAATGCGCTACTAGCATTTGAGAGAGAGGGGAAAGAAAAGCCGAAGTGTAAAAAATACTAGTGTTAATACCATGTAAGGGTTTAAGTTTATGCCTTTATGTAAATAAAAATGAATTTAACAAAATCCGAAAAAATCAGAAGATATCCTTCTGATTTTTTTTGCGTGCAGTTTTAAAAATGCTTATGAGATACTGTATTCCATAATTTACTCGTATCTATAAAATCCTATTTATTGTAACATATATTATATAAGTGTAAATTTCAGAGATTCTAGTAATTTTTTAATTATAAAATATAGGAGGGTATATATTAAAAATAAAAAACTATTTATTTATTTTTTATCAAGTATTTTACTATTAGCAGTTGTTTTCAGCTCTTCAAATAAAGTATTAGCAGCAACAACACAAAGACTTCAGGGTCTAGACCGGTATGGAACAGCGATTAACATATCAAAGTCAGGGTGGCAAAATTCAGATAATGTTATTTTGGCAACAGGTAAAAATTTTCCTGATGCTCTTAGTGCTGCACCACTTGCTAAACAGTTAAATGCACCAATTCTTTTGGTAGGAAAAACATTAGATAGCACACTCAATACTGAACTTATTAGGTTAAATGTAAAGAATGTGTTTATAGTAGGTGGTGAGGGCGCAGTTTCTAAAGCCATAAAAGAGCAGTTAGAGCAAAATCATCTAACAGTTACAAGATTGGCAGGGAATAATAGATATGTAACATCATTGAATATTGCTAATTATATTGTAGAAAAATTTAATGTGGGTACTGAAATAGTTGTTGCAACAGGGGAAGGATTCCCAGACGCGCTTTCCATAGCACCAATTGCAGCAAATAAGGGAATGCCAATTATATTATCCCCCAAAAATCAATTCCCAGATAGTGCTAAAAAATATATTACAGACAACAAGGTTACAAAAGCATTTGTTATTGGTGGAACTGGTGTAATAAGTGATAAAGTAATGCAACAGCTACCTTCTCCAGAGCGATTAGGTGGAGCAGACAGGTTTGTAACTAATGTCACTATATTAAATAGGTTTGCAAGTGACATATCTTTTGATAAAACATATGTTGCAACCGGTAATAATTTTCCGGATGCATTAGCTGGTTAAGCCCTTGCTCCAAAAACCTCATCTCCAATTATACTAGTGAATAAAATATTATCAATTTCAACAGCCGATTATTTGAATTTGAAGCTACCGTCTATAAATCAATTATGTGTTCTGGGTGGGGAAGGAGTTGTACCTCAATCAGTTTTAACAAATAATGTTTATGGAAACACACAGGGAAATATCAGTAACTTTGGGTTTGTAGCACAACAAGGTGACTGGATTTATTATAACAATAATACTCTGTACAAAATAAAGACTGACGGAACGGGTAAAACTGAAATAAGTAAAGATGTAGCAACATTTATTAATGTATCGGGCGAATGGGTTTATTATATTGAATATTTGAGTGGAACAAATAATATGTATAAAGTAAAAACTGATGGCACGAAAAGAACTAAACTTAGTGATGACTCATCTTATTATATGGTTGTTGCCTGGGACTGGATATACTATATGAACGCTTCGGATGAAGGAAGCCTGTATAAGATGAAGACAGATGGTACACATAAAACTAAATTAAACAATGAAGTCGCATTAGATGTCAATGTATCAGGTGGCTGGGTGTATTATATAACATGGGTTGATTCAGGCGAATGCGAAATCCATAAGGTAAGAACTAATGGTACAGGCTTAACCATGTTATCTGGCGCTACCAACATGGCATTCTTAAACGTTTCAGGAGACTATTTATATTTTGAAACAAATGATGCTGATGGGGAAAGAGGCGATTTAATGAAAGTAAAAATTGATGGGACAAGTTATTCAACAATTAATTATGATAATACAGAGTATCTAAATGTATCAGGAGACTGGATTTACTATTCCAATCTATCAGATGGAGGGAAACTCTATAAGATGAAGACAGACGGAACAGGTGACATAAAGATTAATGATGATGATGCCATTTTTATTAACATTGTAGGCGAATGGATTTACTATAAAACTGATTTGCAATATGATAATATGAAAGTTAAAATTGATGGAACCGAGAGACAAAGTGTGAACTAATTTTTTCGTTTTTTATATTATAGAAGTTCAAACTCTAATTAAAACAAAAGAACTCGCGATACAGCGAATTCATTTATTGAGGTGTATTTACACCTCGGTTTTATCGAAATGCTTTCGCCCAATAAATTATTCGACCATACTAGCCTCTTTAATAAATTTTTCTATTGCCCTATTAAAATCCGATTCAAGATAATCAATATAATTTTGATCGCTTGGGTCAAGTTCGATCACTAGATCTTTTAATTGTTTATAATGAGTTTTTATCTTTTCAAATTCATTAGTGAAAAATATTTTCCTGCTTTGTTCTAGCATATTTTTTTCGATATCCATACTGACACATCCCCCTTAGACTTTTAGTAAAGTCCCATATATTATAATTCTACATTAATTTCTATTTTCCTTTGTATAGCTTAAATGAATAACGTCTTCAAATCCTTTACCATATAGAAAAACAAAAGTCTTAGGTATATATATGAACACTAATTTTTCATCACCTTTTATTTGGTCCGTAAGAACTACGGACCACTTTTCAGCAGCACCGTGACTAGAAACATCTGTATTAACCCCGGTATCTGCATAAGGAGTGAAAGTAGTAGCATTTTTAGGCACCCAAAAGAATACACGGTAATGAGGCCACTTATCCCTCCCTATAATATAATCATAATTTGGTGTACCCCGTTTCTCTACTAATATTTTTGGGGCTACTGTTGTATCGGTAGCAATAGCCTTTGAGATAATAGCTGTGCGTAGAAAGCTACTAAATAAGAAGACTATTAGTGAGAATCTTATAATAAGAAAAGAATTTTTTTTGTAATCCATATTACCATCTCCATAATTTATAACAATTAACCTTAGTATTCTACAAATAACTATAGATATGTGCTGTTAGCATATTTTTATTATTGGTTTGTTTATATATAATGAGATTTATATATAACTATGGAAGTAGTAAAGGTGAAAGCAGAAGAAGGAAAAGAGAGGTACTTTGTTGCAGATGATGATTGATATACTATTGTAATATACATAGAATCATTAAAGGAGATGTAAAAATGAGTAATGATAAAACAAGCAATTGGGTTACAGCATTTTTTAATGTAATAATATTTGGAATTATAGGTCTTCTTTTGGGAACTTACATAGGTTGTGCAATTGGAGTAATTATAGGATTATTATTTGCAATTTTAAGTGGTGTAGAAAGAAATTTTAATATGCTGAATGAGAAAAACAAATCTTAAAACGAGAAATTACTATATAATTTTACTATATTAGTTTTATGTTGATGAATAAGAGGAGGTGATATTTTGATTGTTATTTTTGGTTATGGTGCACCTATTGCAGTAATGTTATTGTATGGCAACATCGTTTGTATTATGAAAAAAGTAAAGAATGGAGAAGATACAGAAAATAAGACTATTGTAGGGGGCATTTTATCAGCATTTATTTTAGTTTCTATTTTTGCTATATGTGGGAGGTAGTTTCCATATATACATTGAGATTAAAACCTAAAAACGCAGAAGGTAAATATACTGTTATGTGGAGCGATGGAATTATGAAAAAATAACAAAAATATACTTTCATATTTTTTTATGACACATTATTTTAAAATTACAAGAACTTGTGCGAAAAGCCCATTCCTTTAGGTGTGGGATGGATAGCATAAGAAATCAAAATTATTTTTATCGTTCGTGTATAAATCAATAGACAACATACACGGGTGATGTTATAATGAAATTATGGAAAATAAATATAGAACAACTAAGACTACAGTAAGTTTAATCAACTATCATTTCATATTTTGCCCAAGATATAGAAGGAAAATATTTTTAATACCTAATGTAGAAGTGAGATTTAAGTATATGGTCAAATATATATGTGAAGAGATAGAAATCGAAATTATTGCTATTGAATGTGATAAAGACCATGCACATATATTTTTAAATTGTCTGCCAACATTAAGTCCTTCCGATATCATGCAAAAAATAAAAGGGGCAACAAGTAGAATTTTGAGAGATGAATTTATTGAATTAAAGAAGATGCCAAGTTTGTGGACTAGAAATTTTTTTGTATCAACGGCAGGTAATGTAAGTAGTGAAACAATAAAAAGATATGTGGAAAATCAAAAAACAAGATATTAAAAGGAGGTGGATGGATATTATGTCAAATTATATTTTAACATTAAAATTAGATACGCAAATTTATCAAGAAGGTATTCTAAATAAGAAATTAGAAATAAGTAGGGGTATTTATAATAGCTGTTTAGGTGAATTGTATAAAAGATATAATCATATGAGACAGTCTAAAGAATACAAGAAGGTTTTAAAAATGGCTAAAGGAAAAGAACGAAATAAACAATTCAATGTATTAAATAAAAAATATAATTTGACTGAATATTCCTTTCATACTTTTGTAAAACCCATTCAAAAACGTTTTAAG
>NZ_JBNMNU010000121.1:0-12932 GCF_051278035.1 Clostridium sp. | reverse complement strand
AGGATACTATAATAGAAGAGAAGCTTATATAATTGCAACCAGTTTTTCTATTGTAGGTATAGCATTTGCTTCTGCAGTAGCTGAAGAGCTAGGGTTTGCGCATATTTTCCCGATATTTTATGGATCTATTGCGTTAGTAACTGTTATAGTGGCTTTTATTACATCTAGAATGGCACTTAAGAAATTTCCACCAACTTATTATGAAGGGGTAACTCCGAGTATAATTGAGATTCCAAAAGATAAAACTGTTTTGGAGTATTCATATGAATCTGCAATAAAGCAGGCAGGAGAGGCCAAAATTGGAGAAGTAATTATTCAGTCGTTAAAAAGTATTGTTAACATATACGTTGGATTCTTACCTATTATTATGGCGGTTGGAACATTATCTTTGGTAGTGGCAGAATATACCCAGTTTTTCAATATCATTAGTGCACCACTGGTATATTGCTATACTTGGATAGGGTATAGTAATGAAGTAGCGACAATCATGGCACCAGCATCGGTTGCTGGATTTGCAGATATGTATTTGCCAGCTTTATTTATCAGTACATCGGTTTCTGAAGCCTCAAGATTTTTTATTGGTGTATTAGCATTTACCCAGTTAGTATTTATGTCTGAAACTGGAATGGTTTTAGTTAAAAGTAAAATTGGTTTAAGCTTTTGGGATGTAATTAAAGTATTTCTTTTTAGAACTGCAATGTCATTCCCGTTATTATTAGTTATAACAAATATTTTAGCTGCTTTAGGTGTAATATCGTTTTAAAGAATAACATTCTTTATATTTTGTTTTGGATAAGCTCTTTTTGGTGTGTTGCACTGAAAGGAGCTTATTTTTATAAAAAAACATAAGTGGTCAAACTACTTTTTGATTACATCACAAAAGTAAGTCTAACCACTTATTATACACTCTGGTTATTTTATGTTTCTGAATTTAGTTTACGTATTAAATGCTTCTTGCAACTTCATAAGCATCCCAAACTGCTTTCATTATGTTTGCAACTTTTCCAGCATCACCTATTATATGTACAACTGCGTCAATATTTTCAATTTCATGAAAAAGTGTGTTTTCTGATTTATAACCTACTGCGATGCAGATAGTTTCTGCCGGCACCGTTATATTTTTATTTCCCTGACTTAAATTTACTCCTTCCTCATTTACACCTGAAAGCTTTGTATTAGTCATTATCTTAACATTATGTTTCTCCATAAGATCTTTCAGCATAGATTTATTTGCATGATTTATAGCTGGTCCTGCAGCCATTACATCATCTAAGCCTTCTACAACAGTTACATCTTTGCCTTGTTGAGCTAACCAAAGTGCAGTTTCACAGCCAACTAATCCTCCACCAACAATAACTACAGTATTCCCTGCACTCTTTTTGCCTAAAAGTAAATCCTCAGCACAACATACGTTATCTTTATTCATTCCAGGTAAAAAATTTAATTTTACTGGATTTGATCCTGTTGCAACAATAACTACATCAGCTTTTGAGTCTTTAATAATCTCTGGAGTAACTGCTGTATTCATATTTACATCTATATTTAATCTTTTTAATTCATTGTCATACCATTTTAAAAGACGTCTATCTTCCATTTTAAAGTCTGGTGCAGATGCTTCATGAATATGCCCACCTATAATATTTGTTTTTTCATAAATTACTACTTCATGTCCTCGTAATGTAGATACTCTAGCTGCTTCAAGTCCTGCTATTCCAGCACCTATTATAATTACTTTTTTTATTTCAAGGGCTTTTTCTATGCCATATATTTTTTCACGCCCTGTTGCTGGATTTATTCCGCAAGATATTGGTCTATGAGTAAATATTCTTTGAAGACATCCATCGTGGCAGCCAATACATGGTCGAATATTTTCTTCTGTTCCTTTTTTAACCTTATTCGGCCATTCTGCATCAGTTAATAATGGTCTGGCTAATCCTATTATATCTGCTTTATTTTCATTCAATGCTGCTTTCGCGAGTTCGGGATTTCCTAGTTTACCAGCAACAATTACAGGTATGTTAACAACTTTTTTGAGTTCTTCTGTAAATGGTAAATATAATCCTTCCTCTTGATACAATGGTGGATGAGCCCAATACCAACCATCATAGGAACCAACATCTGCATTTAAAGCATCGTATCCAGCATCCTCTAAAATTTTAGCAAGCTTTAATCCCTCTTCGAAGTTACGACCTATTTCTGGCTGAGCTACATCAATACCGCCTTGATTCCAATCTTTTATAAAGCTTCTAAGGCCATATCTAACTGTTACTGGATAATCTTGACCAGCACCTCGCCTAATTGCTTTTAATATTTCTATAGGAAAAGTTGCTCTCTCTTTTAGGCTTCCAGAAAACTTATCAGTTCTTCTATTAAATACTGACATTGCAAATTGATCAGCCAAGTAACCCTCGTGAACAGCGTGTAATTCTATTCCATCAAACCCTGTTTCTTTAGCAATTCTACCTGCTTCTTCGAATCTACTAATGATTTTCTCTACTTCATCCGTAGTTAACTCTCTACACGTTATACTTGGATCCCAAAAGTTAGGTAGAGCTGATGGTGCAACTGGTTTTGTAACTAACAATTTTGGATTTGCAACTCTTCCAAGACCTGCTGATACCTGAAGAAATATTTTTGTTCCATAAGCATGTACTCTTTCTGTTAACTCGTATGATGAATTAGCAAAGGCTGTTGGATTATGTGTAACACAAGTAAAACTTGGCATTTTCATTTGTTCTATTTCATTTTCAACTTTTGTAAAACCTGTTACTATTAACCCAACGCCACCTTTTGCTCTTTCTACATAAAAATCAATGGCTCTTTGATTAAATCCACCTTCTCTGTCTGCTAATCCCATAAGTCCCATGGGTTCCATTGCTATCCTGTTCTTAATTTCAATATTACCAATTTTAATAGGTTCAAATATTCTTGTTTTCATAATAACCTCCTAAAGTTTCATTTGTTTTTGTCTATTTATATTATTAAAAATAACACAATAATTTCCCTCATCCGTTCTGCATTTAGAACAACTAAGACAGATAGAAGCCTTTCGATCTCCAGATTTCCATCTTTTTATTAAATTAGGTTCTGAAAGCAAGGGTCTTGATAGAGCAAAAAAATCGATATTACTCTCATTTAATATATTTTCTATATTACTTATATCTTTAAAACCACCTACAGTAATTATAGGTATTCTAACTTCATTACTAATTACTTTAGCATACTCAACAAAATAACCTTCCTTTTGTAATTTATAGCCGTCAAATGTTTCGCCAGCCATTGAACTCGCTTTACTATGAATATTTCCAGTAATATCTATAGCATCAACACCAATTGACTCTAGTTTTTTACAGATTAACTTAGTTTCATCAAATCTCATTCCACCTTCAAAAAATTCACTGGAAGTAAGCTTTACTAATAATGTGAAATCATTCCCAACTCTCTTTCTTATCTTATAATATATTTCGGTTAAAAATCTCATTCTATTTTCCAAGCTTCCACCATATTCATCGGTTCTGTTGTTATAATAAGGACTTAGAAATTGATTGATTAAATATGAATGAGCACCATGTATCTCTATACCATCAAAGCCTGATTTTTGTATTCTTTCCGCTGCATCTGCAAAAGCATTTACTACAAGATCTATTTCCTTTTTAGTCATAGCTTTTCCCACTACACCTGTACTACGCTGCGCAACTTCACTTGGAGCATAGATTAATCGTTTCCCAACATTATATGTTGTTTTTGTTCCACCATACGCTACTTGCATTATTATCTTCGAACCAAATTTATGAACTAAATCAGTCAACTCTTTGTATTCATAAATAAAAGTATCATCATAGATTCCCATCATTCCATGGTTAGGTTGTTCCTCTTTTATGACATTTGCATATCCTGTTATAATTAAGCCAACTTCAGACATTGCTAAGTTTTCATATATATCCAAAAGCTTTTTTGTGAGATGACCATCTTCTGTAGTCATATTCTCCCACGTAGCACTTCTAACAAATCGGTTTTTTAATAAAATTTTCCCTAATTTAGCTTCTTCAAATAATAACTTCATCTTTTTTCTCCTTTATAAATATATAATAAAAGGAACAAGAAAATATATGATTTCTTGTTCCTTTTGTTCCATATCTTTTTACAATCTATAAATCCAACTTAACTATAGTTCTACCTTTGTGAGCTCCTTTAAGTATATCATCTATTTCACTATTTAATCCTTCTAAAGATACTTCATTCACATTAGTATATAAATCAGTAATCTTCCAATCTAAGGCTAATTTATTCCAAATCTTAAGTCTAATATCCATAGGGCATTTAACAGAATCTATTCCTAGTACTGAGATTCCTTTTAAAATAAAAGGATAGACTGATGTTTTAAATTCATCAGATGCAACATTTCCACAACAAGTTACACTTCCACCATAATTGGTTGATTTAATGGCTGTAGCCAATATATTTCCACCTACTGTGTCTATTACTCCACCCCATCTAGGCTTTAAGAGTGCTTTCCCAGAAGCGTCATCTATTTCAGTTCTATCAATTACGTTTTTTGCACCAATTCCAAGTAACATATCTTTTTCAGAAGCTTTTCCTGTAGCGGCAGTGACATTATAACCAATCTTGCTTAATATTGAAATAGCCATACTTCCTACTCCGCCAGTTGATCCAGTTACTAATATGTCGCCATCACTAGGCTTAACACCTGAATTAACTAATTTATAAACTGATAGTGCAGCAGTGAATCCAGCAGTACCGTATATCATACTCTCTCTTAGAGATAGATTTGAAGGAAGTTCTACTACCCACTGCGCAGGGACTCTAATATACTCTCCGTAACCACCTGATGTGCTCATTCCTAATGCATATCCTGTTACAAGTACCTCAGCTCCAATTTTTAAACTATCATTATTGCTTTGGGTTACAATACCTGCTGCATCGATTCCTGGTGTGTGTGGAAAATTTCTAGTTACACCTTTATTTCCTGTAGCGGAAAGAGCATCTTTATAGTTTAATGAAGAATATTTTACATTTATTATTACATCGCCTTCTGGTAGATCATTTATGTGTCTAGTAGTAATTTCTCTATTGAATTCTTTATTTTCTGTTTCTGTTACGACCATTGCTCTAAATTCATTGTTATTCATTTTAAAAACTCCTTTGTAAATATAGTTTGGTATAAAACTAATTGTAGCAGAAATATAGTTTGGTGTCAAACCATGTTCTAATTGCATTTTAGTTTATACCATACTATAATTAAATAGATAATTTAAATTCAAGATAGGAGCTTTTTTATGAATGATAAATATATAATATATTTTATAAGCAAAACTAAGAAAAAAATGACTAAATTTATTGAAAAAGCATTAAAAGAAAAAGGGTTAGATGATTTGGCGCCTGCATATGGCAATATCCTTACAGTATTATATAATAATAATGGAAGATTAGGTATGAATCAAATAGGGAAAACAATAGGAAAAGATAAGTCTACGATTACAGCATTAGTTAATAAGTTATCAAATTTAGGATATGTAAAAAAGGAAAAGTGTATAGAAGATAGAAGAGTAACCTACATAATTTTAACTGAAAAAGGTAAAGCAATAGAAGGGAAAGTAAATGAAATTTCTGGAAAAGTGAATTTAATTGCATATAAAAATTTTTCAAAAGAAGAAAAAGACATATTCCTTGAATTGTTGAAGAAGATGAATAATAATTTTGATGTAGAATAAGATATATATTAACTCCATTAATTAGTTTTTTAAATGGTTAATTGAAGCATAATATAATTTTAGCAAGGTAATCCAAATTTGGACGACCTTGCTAAATATTTTGGTATAGATTAGTATTAAAAACATTCATGCGTTCCACAACCTATTTATACGTAAACAACTTTCTAAGCACATCTACAAATCCACTGTCATTTTTTACATATGCATCAAAAGAAACGTTTTCTCCTATTAGTCTCATGGCTATTTCTTTAAAAATTTTTCCTGTTTTAGAGTTTTCATTTAATGCAATAGGTTCACCTCTATTTGTAGATACAGTTATTGCTTTATCACTTGGAACTATACCTATAAGTTCGATTCCCCAATTACTAACTATATCTTCCACACCAAGCATATCACCGCTCTTAACCATATCATAATCTATTCTATTAATAATAACCTTATAATCATTAATACCCATATCTTTAAGCATACCAATCACTCTATCGGCATCTCTTATTGAAGTTACCTCAGGATTTACAACCACTATAGCACTGTCTGCGGCAATCACAGAGTTTTCCAAACCTTGTTCAATTCCTGCTGGGCTATCTATCAATACATAGTCAAACTCACCCTTAAGCTTATTAATCAAAGTCAGCATTTTTTTAGGTTGCACATCATTTTTATTTTTAGCTTGTGCTGTGGGAAGTAAAAATAATTTTTCATGCCTTTTGTCTTTTATTAAAGCCTGTTTCAAACTACATTTCTCTTCAATAACATCAACAAGATTATAAACAACTCTATTTTCAAGCCCCATCAGTATATCCAAATTCCTAAGGCCCGTGTCTCCATCAACTAATACAACTTTTTTGCCTATAGCTGCAAGTGCAGTACCTATGTTCGCTGTAGTAGTTGTTTTTCCAACACCTCCTTTACCCGATGTTATTACAATTACTTTTCCCATAAAAATTAGCCTCCAAAAAATAAATTATAAAAAAGATTTTCTATTTTAAATTAATAAGAAGTTAATAAAATTACTAATTCGAAATATACACCTAACCATAGCAATTAAATCTCTTTAAATGGAACGCCTTGTCCATTATGAAATTTGAAACCTATTTTGAAAAATTTATAAAAAAAAGTAGCTTTATTGATAGACAAACTAGCAATAATTTTATTAACCATATTGTAACTCCTCCTTAAATTTTAAAATTTATTTCTTTATTATTACTTATAAAATATCATAAATTATGGTGTATATTCTTTTCATGTAAAAAACGTGGCTTAAAATGTAAAAAAACATAAAAAATACACATTATATTTATATATATGTGTATTTTTGTATTTTTATATACTTTTTAGTAAATAATTAAAGTATATTCCTTTTATTTTTGTCACATTAGCAATGCTTATGGGTATATTAGCGTTATCAATTATGAAAATAGAGTTATTTTCTATTTTTAAAATATAATCCATATTTACAATAAAACTCTTATGAGATTTCAAAAATCTTTCGTCTTTAAGTCTTTGAAATAAATCCTCAAGCTTTGAATAAAAAGTAATGATTTCATGAGATTTCAAATATATATTTACAATTCTAGCTTTACTTTCTGCATATACTATATCTTTATAAAGAATTCTATAGATTCCTTTTTTGTTTATAATGAAAATCTGTTTATTTTCTTTATCTAATTCTTTTATAGCAATTTTAATAGCATTACTAAGCTTCTCTTCATTCACAGGTTTTAAAATATAATAAGTGGCTCTAACCTCATAACTATCTAGTACATATTCTTGTGAATAAGTTATAAATATAATTTTACATTCATTATCAAATTTTCTAATTTCTCTTGCAATATCTATTCCATTTGAAGTTTTCATATAAATATCTAAAAAAATTATATCAAAATTCTTTTTAGCACAACTCATATGGTCAATTAGATCTTGCCCATCATTAAAAGATGTTATTTTAAATAGCAAATTTAAATCTTCAATATTTTTTGATACAAAATTAGAAATAATTTTAATCTCTTGTATATCATCATCACAAATTGCAATATTTATCATATTTATCACTACTCCCATTTTACAATCTAGTTAAATCATCATCTGAAATGTTGTTAAAATTCATAATGATATTCACTTCAAATTCACAATCTGCATATTTTACGTCAAAAAAGCCATTATACTTTTCTGCTATTTTTCTAACATTGGATAATCCTATACCATGTTATTGCATTTCCTTACTTGTTTTGATTATTTCCCCTACTTTGATAACTTGTCCATTAAAGCTATTGTTGATTTTAATTACTAAATTGAAACCTTTAATTTCAGCTTTTATATAAATGTATTTTTCACTTTTTCCAATAATTTTATTACAAGCTTCAATCGCATTTTCAACACAATTACCTATAACAATAGATAAGTCAAGCTTATCGATATTAATATCTTGGGGTATATTTACCTCAACCCTAAAATCAATCTTATAATTTGTAGCAATGCCAATGTAATATTTTAGTATCGAATCCACAGTAAAATTTCTGCATAACATACCTATATTTTGAGATATTTCACTTTCATTAAATTCATACAAGTATTCAGAGGCTGCTATATAATTTTCAGTATCCATCATTGACTTTATTGTCAAAATATGGTGCCTTATATCATGTTTAAATGCAGAATATTTATTAATAGATTCATTTAGTTTTATGTAGTTTTGTTTCTGTAATTCTATTTGTGTATCTATAATTTCAAACTTATATTCTAGTTCCATATTTCTATTTACAGAAGAAATAGTTATAAAAATTATTATGTATGATAATATAATTATAATAATAAACAACAAACTATTAAAAAATCCATAGGAATCATTAAAATTATAAGAACAAAATTCGTAATATCTAACTAAAAATATAAAAATTAAAATGCTATATAAAGATATTATATTTATTACTTTATTAGATACTAATCTAAGCATTTATTTGTATGTCCGCTTAAAATGTAAATATATTATAGGCATAATGACTAATTGAATAAAATTTCTTAATAATATTGAGGAAAATATATATAAATTGGAATCCACAGTAGGAAACAACCTTATAATATAATTACTTATAATTAATATCGGGTAATTTTACTGGATATTTGATGGACTAAATACTATTGCTTTATATGGTAATGCTACAGAGATAAAATTTAATGATGTAGATATAAGTCCTGAATTAACCGACATAGGAAGTTTTGAAAAATGTTGGAAGCTCATTGATGGATATTGGTATATGATAAAAAAGGGTACTTACAAGGGGAATTTCGCTGAAGTATTAATAGGAAACATTGCTCTATAACACTTGGATTCAATGCTGTTAAATATGAAGTGATTGAAGATGGAGCATTAGTTAAGTGCAAAGACTTTACTAATAATGGAGAAGTTGACTTCGAGCCAATGTTCAGCTTTGTTCGCGATTATTGGGAAATAGATGATTCTATAAGTATAATAAAAGAACTTGGTTATATAGAAGATTTCTTGAACATTACATTTATGGACGCGTTGTGCTATAACATAGATAGACATACATACATTTAACTTTGAAATATTAAGAAAAGATGGAGAACCAGTAGGACTTGCACCAAATTTTGATAATAATTTAGGCTTATTAGGGGTTCTTAAATAATAGTGGTTTAGAAAATACATGGTATTCAACAGCATTTACAAGAAATAATTATAAGCCGATATTAGAGGGGTATAATTATGATGTACCTAAGATTGATTTAGAAGAGATAAAGGAAATTATAAATGATACATTAAAAGGATTTCCGTCGCTAGAGTTAGAATCAGGATTTAGTGAAATTGTATTTAAAATAATAAAAAACAATTATGAAGAACTATTGGAGTAAGAAAAACACTCTTATTAATTAATTAATGCTTTAAAAGCTAGCAATATAATATTCTTAAAATGTGAATTGAGGGAAGCCGTTTATTTGGCTTCCCTTAAATATTGTCATATTATATAGCGAGATTTATATAAAAAGATATATTATCTTTATGTAAATCTAATACAGTAATAGAGGGTGATTAAATGAAACAAAAAATAGAGTTAACCGGAACGGTAATATACCCAAATGATCCGGAGTACCATCAGGCACAGGGAATTGCAATCGTTCAAGCAGGAATACGTCCTGCTCCTTTTCAAGTTGGAATATTTGAAATAGTATGGCCGTGGAATCAATTGGAGGAAGTTATAGATGTATGGCAAAGATGGTCTCCATCCGTTGATGAAAGACTGGGTACAATATTGGAGATAGGTACGAAAACAAATGGTCTGCTTCGTTCGCAGGGAATATTCCTTGGTCCCAAAGCAGAACTGGGAAAATTGATATTACCTTTGTAAGATGTTGGATCTCCTTTAAAGGTAATGATTGAGGAGGTTACACTACCAGAGGCAATAGAATTCTGGGTGTCAATGTACGTGATTTAAATATAAAGAATTACGGTCAGGAATATTACGGTGATAATTTTTCTAGGCTTCAGAAAATTAAAGCAAAATATGACCCGAACAATGTTTTCAACTTCGTACAGAGTATTCCTCCGGCTCCTACCTGTGATACTGTAATAGCAATTAAAATATGAAATTCTTAAAGCTGCATGTCAAAGGACAGCAGCTTTTTATGATTACTAGCTTATAGTTGCCAAATGGATAAAATAACTGTGACACAACTAGCTGTAGTGAATATTCTAGGAGAGAGGGACATGGAAAATTTTATGAATTAAGTGAATAACAAATAGCTTAGAATAATACAGTAATTATTAATAAAAAATAGAGATGGGAGTGAAATCTATGAAAAATAAAAAATTTACTATTGGGACAATATTTTTTACTGTATTTTTAGATTTATTAGGATTAGGTATTATTATTCCAATATTACCTGCTCTTCTACTTGATCCCATAAACGGTATATTACCAATGGCATATGCTTTCCCAACTAGAACCTTAATATATGGTTTTTTAATAGCCTCATATCCACTAGCACAGTTCTTTGGTGCACCAATTCTTGGTTCCCTAGCTGATCAAAATGGCAGAAAAAAAATATTGACTATATCCCTAATTGGTACAGTTGTTGGTTATGTGATTTTTATAATAGGGATACTTAATTCTAATCTATATCTTCTATTCCTCGGAAGAATTGTTGACGGGTTTACAGGAGGAAATATATCCATAGCACAGTCTGCAATCGCTGATGTGAGCACAAAAGAAACAAAATCCAGAAACTTTGGTTTAATTGGAATGGCCTTTGGTCTAGGTTTTATTATTGGACCATTTATTGGTGGAAAGCTTTCTGACTCCTCTATAGTTAGTTGGTTCTCTTATGCAACACCATTCTATCTTACTATACTACTATCAACTATTAATGTGGCCTTAGTATTTTTGAATTTTCCTGAAACATTAGCAATTAAAAGAGCAAATAAAGTAAATTTATTCACAGGTTTTGCAAATATTAAAAAAGCCTTTACCTTTAAAGATTTAAGAGTAATGTTTTTAGTAGTTTTTTTACTAACAGTAGGATTTAATTTTTATACACAGTTTTTCCAAGTATTCTTATACGGAAAGTTTAAATTTACTCAATCTCAAGTTGGTGATTTGTTTGCTTACATGGGGCTTTGGATAGCTATTGCACAAGGAGCAGTGTTAAGACCACTTTCAAAAAAGTTTAAACCTTCCAAAATACTTAGTTACTCAATAGTTCTACTTTCAATAAGTTTCCCGTTTTTATTAATACCTACTGAACGGGTATGGTTATATTTAATAGTTCCATTTATAGCGATATTTCAAGGCCTTAGCCAACCTAATGGAACAGCTATTATTTCTAATTTAGTAGATAGTGAAAAACAAGGAGAAATTCTTGGAATTAACCAATCTATTTCATCTTTAGCTCAGGCATTTCCACCTATCATTGCTGGTTTTGTAACTGCAGTTAATATTAATCTTCCAATTTGGTTTGCTGCGGGAGTTACACTTCTAGGCTGGATAGTATTTAAAGTTTTCTTTAATACAGAAAAGAAGACTGATGAGGAGCTTATGGTAGGTAGTGTAGTAAGTGCTGAGCAGGAATAGTTTTTGCCTAAAAGTAAATTCTCAGCACAACATACCTTATAATTATTCATTCCAGGTAATAAATTTAATTTTACTGGATAAAGTTTAAAAAAAGCAAATAATTACTTTGACATTAATTAATTTTGTTTGTTTGAGGGCTATGGGTTGTCGGTGCGTGATTAAATAGTTGGCTGGTACGACCCAATAATAAAATATGGAAACGCATTTGAATAAGTTTTACTTTCTAATATACATTAAATCGACTAAATATACAAAAAAACAGACTAAATATGCAAAAACCTATTGCAACACTTATGCGCATATGGTATCCTAGAAACCGTGCATCGTAGTTAAGACATAATGGGGGTTTGTAAGTATGATAAATAAGTTAAAGTTTGTATTTTTGTCTATTTTTGGATTTATCTTTTTTCTAATACCAATTAATATTAATGGAGAAAGTAAAATTGCTATATCTCACATATTAAATTTTGTTACAGACAATATGTTTGATTCATTTATTGGTTTCACTATTATTTGTGCATGGGTTGTGTTAATTGCAACTATGCTTTTTATCTTTTATTCTTCAAAAAATGGGTATGTTAATTCTGTATTCAAAGCATCACCTTTAAATGTTGTATTAAGGGTAGTTGGATCATTTTTATACCTTATGGTGATTAATAATTGGTTTCAAAACTATGAGTTTGCAGGTATGATTTTAGATGTCAATACTGGCGGGCTGATGGCAGGAGCTGGTGGTCTTTTAACCACACTTTATATAACATTCTTTGTAGCTATTATTGCCCTTCCATTATTAACACATTTTGGTATGGTCGAATTTATAGGTATTTTATTAGGGCCTATAGTTAAAAAGTTGTTTAAAGTACCAGGCTATTCAACTATCGATGCCATTGCATCCTTTGTTGGTGATGGTACAATTGGTATTGTGGTAACGGATAACCAATATCAAAGAGGATACTATAATAGAAGAGAAGCTTATATAATTGCAACTAGTTTTTCTATTGTAGGTATAGCATTTGCTTCTGCAGTAGCTGAAGAGCTAGGGTTTGCGCATATTTTCCCGATATTTTATGGATCTATTGCGTTAGTAACTGTTATAGTGGCTTTTATTACATCT
>NZ_JBNMNU010000120.1:0-13324 GCF_051278035.1 Clostridium sp. | reverse complement strand
AAAATCTTCTAGGGTATAAGCACTATCCAGATGATATAGTAGAAAAATTTATAGAAAAGGCTGTAGAAAATGGTATAGATATTATTCGTGTATTTGATGCTCTAAATGATGTAAGAAATTTAGAAACGTCAATTAATGCTATTAAAAAAGCTGGAGCTCACTGCCAGTGCGCTATTTCCTACACAACAAGTAAAGTACATACAATAGAATATTATATTAAATTAATGGTAGAAATAGAGAATGCTGGGGCGGACTCGATATGCATAAAAGATATGGCAGGCATATTAACCCCTGATGCAGCCTATGAATTAATTAGTAAAGTGAAAAAAGAAATAAAAGTGCCTATAGAGCTTCACAGTCACTGTACTAGTGGAATTGCATCTATGACATACATGAAGGCAGTAGAAGCAGGCGTTGATATTATTGATACTGCTATATCGCCTTTTTCAGAAGGTACATCCCAACCATGCACAGAATCTTTGGCTGTAGTTTTTAAAGATGGGGAAAGAAATCCAGGATTAGATTTAAATGTGTTAGAGGAAGTAGCCGCATACTTTAAACCAATAAGACAAAAATACTTAGATAATGGAATATTAAATCCAAAAGTAATGGAAACAGAACCAAAGGCATTATTATATCAAGTGCCAGGTGGAATGCTTTCAAATCTTTTATCTCAATTAAAGTCACAAAATGCAGCAGACAAATATGAAGATGTACTAAAAGAAATCCCAAAAGTGCGTGAAGACTTAGGATATCCTCCACTAGTTACGCCACTTAGTCAAATGGTTGGTACGCAAGCCGTATTCAATGTTCTAGTAGGAGAAAGGTATAAAGTAATACCAAAAGAAATAAAAGAGTATGTAAAAGGACTTTATGGTAAATCACCTGCACCTATAAATGAAGATATAATAAAAAAAATTATAGGAAATGAAGAAGTGGTAACAGTAAGGCCAGCAGATTTATTAAAGCCAGGCTTTGAAAACGCAAAAGAAGAAATTGGAGAATTGGCAAAGAGTGATGAGGATGTACTAAGCTATGCCCTTTTTCCACAGGTAGCTAGAAAATTCTTAGAAGAAAAAAACATGGATTATAATTATATTGACGTATCATTTTAAATAATATACAAGTAAAGGGGTGTGAAAATGTTAGGAAATGAAGTTTCGATGTCCGAGGCTCTTAATGTTTCACTTGGATCTATAGTTTTAGTCTTTTCTCTTTTATTTCTTCTTGCATTGATACTAGGAACATTCAAGCATATTTTTAAAGAGAAGAAGGTCGAAGTTATTGAAGCGGTAAATAGCATTCAAGAAATAGTAACATCTAGAAATGAAGTTGAAATAACAAGCTTAGAAGAAGAGGATGATATAGTGGCTTGTATAGCAGCAACAATTGCAGCTAGTGATGGTAACAGGAATTCTAGAATTCATGTAAGAAGCATAAAGAGGATAAATTAGAATGAAAACTAGCTATGGAGAAGGGAGGAAGAAGATTATGGAAAAATATAAAATTAGTTTAAACGGAAAAGTTTATGAAGTAGAAGTAGAAAAATTAGAGATAGGAGCAGAGGCGCCAGTAAAAGAAGAAAAAGCTCAAGTTAATAGCACACCAAAGGTAGCAGAGGCGACGCCATCAGGTAGTGAAGACGTAACAGCACCTATTCCTGGTGGAATCTGGGAAGTAAAGGTGAAAGTTGGAGATTTAGTTAAAGCTGGGCAGGTATTAGTAGTTATAGAAGCCATGAAACTTGAAAATGAAATAGTATCACCAAAAGATGCAAAAGTAACGGCTGTAAATGTGACAAAGGGCGATACAGTAGCTTTAGGAGATAAATTAGTTTCTCTACAGTAGTTTTAGGAGGAAATCATTTATCTATAATAGA
This sequence comes from Clostridium sp., assembly GCF_051278035.1. Taxonomy (GTDB): domain Bacteria; phylum Bacillota; class Clostridia; order Clostridiales; family Clostridiaceae; genus Clostridium_AD. The sequence continues at coordinate 11,445 of NZ_JBNMNU010000120.1, read as the reverse complement.
AAGGAGGCAGGATTAAATGGCGGATATGCTTCAAAGCATTATACAAGGATCTGGTTTTTTAGCGTTAACTTATAAGCATGTGATAATGATTGTAATAGCTTGTGTATTTATATATTTAGCTATCGAAAAAAAATATGAACCTTACTTATTAATACCAATAGCATTTGGTATGCTCATTGTAAATTTGCCTTTGGCAAACCTCATGACTGATGGAGGACTTCTTCATTATTTGTATCAAGGTGTAAATCTAGGGATATATCCACCATTAATATTTTTATGTGTTGGTGCAGGTACAGACTTTGGTCCACTTATTGCAAATCCCAAAAGTCTACTACTTGGAGCGGCAGCTCAAATCGGAATTTTCTTTGCATTTATAGGAGCCATATTACTCGGATTTATGGGGCCGGAGGCAGCGTCTATAGCAATTATAGGTGGAGCCGATGGACCAACTGCTATCTTTTTAACAGGTAAGTTAGCACCTCACCTTTTAGGTTCTGTAGCTGTAGTAGCTTACTCATATATGGCATTAGTTCCAGTTATACAACCACCAATAATTAGACTTTTAACTACAAAAGCTGAACGAGAAATTAAAATGGAACAATTACGACCAGTATCAAAGATTGAGAAGGTAGTGTTCCCAATAATTGTTACTATATTAGTCGTATTATTATTACCTTCATCAGCACCGTTAATTTGTATGTTGATGTTTGGAAACTTAATAAAAGAATCAGGAGTAGTACCAAATCTAGTTGTTACAGCAAGCAATTCTCTTTTATACATATTAACTATTTTCTTAGGACTCACAGTAGGAGCGAAAGCTAGTGCAGACGTATTTTTAACTGTAGGAACTATGAAAATATTGGTACTTGGACTTATGGCATTTGCTATAGGAACATCAAGTGGAGTACTGTTTGGTAAGTTAATGTGTAAATTAACTAATGGAAAAATCAATCCAATGATAGGAGCAGCGGGAGTTTCTGCAGTTCCAATGGCAGCAAGAGTTGTTCAAAAGGAAGGACAAAGGGCAAATCCTTCAAATTTCTTATTGATGCATGCTATGGGTCCAAATGTGGCAGGAGTAATCGGTTCAGCGGTGGCTGCAGGATTATTACTTAATTTGTTTGGTCATTAGAATGTTAATCATTGTTTAGTTGTAATACCTTGTTAAATTTTAAACCAAATACATACATAAAAGGTTAGCAGAATAATTTTGCTAACCTTTTATGTGTGTTTTTTAAAAAAAAGGATGGGTGATTTTATGATTAAATGATATAATAATAAGAAATATAGGATTATAGAGCCTTGCAGTCACTCGATTACAAGGTTATGCAATTAACTATAGCAACTTACATAAGGAGGGTTTTTATGTATGGATTTAACGTTGAGGGAATTAATCTAAGTGATGAAGATGAAGTAAAGGAAGTAAAAGATTTTCTGCAAATCTTCGAGTTACAACTTGACGATAACGTGGATTATACTATAGTTATTAGGAAAAATGAGGAGATTGTGGCCACTTGTTCTAAGTCACAAAACGTGTTTAAATGTTTTGCAGTTTCAGATGATTTAAGAGGCGAAGGGGTATCGGCTACATTAATGGGAGCTTTGTCGTATAAGCTTTTTGAGGAAGGAATTTATCATAGTTTTATATTTACTAAGATAGAAAACATAAACATGTTCACGTCTCTCGGGTACGAACTTATACATCAAGTAGAAAAGGTAGCTTTGCTTGAGAGTGGAATATATGATATAAGAAAATATTTAGCGGATATGAAAAAGGAATATAATTTAGATGAATTTACTGAAAAAACAGCAATAGTTATGAATTGTAATCCCTTCACTTTAGGACATAGATATTTAATAGAAGAGGCAGCTAGTCAAAATAAAGAGATACTGGTATTTATAGTTGAAGAGGATAAATCTTCATTCCCGTTTATTTATAGATACGCCATGGTTAAAGAAGGCGTGTCACATTTACATAATGTACGGGTAATTAAAGGTGGAGAATACATAATTTCACGAGCTACCTTTCCATCCTATTTTCTAAGAAAAGAAGATGAAATACTAAAGGCATATACTACATTAGATGCATCAATTTTCGGAAAATATTTTTGTGAAACTTTAAATATAACCAAAAGATTTATAGGTGAAGAACCCTATTGCAAGGTTACAAGAGCTTATAATGATGCTTTAAAAGAAATACTATCTGTTTATGGAATAGAAGTTATAGAAGTAAAAAGAAAAGCTTATATGGAGGAGGTTATAAGTGCTTCAAAGGTTAGAAAATTAATCAAGGGAGGACAAATATCTATTATTAAGAATATAGTCCCTAGTTCAACATGGACATTCCTAAATAGCACAGTAGGAAAGGAGATAATGGAGAAAATAAGGTTAAGCGATTCTCCGCATTAAATGATATATATATATGCAGAAGGTAAAAGATAATAACACATAGGGAAAAGAATGTTCTATACTTAAAAATCTCCCTTTAACTTGGCGGATAAATTATAAAGCTGAGTTTCATATTCCTTTGCAACGCTCCTATTCCATAAGAATGGAATAGGAGCGTTGCTTTTTTGGTTAAATATTGAAATTAATAATATAATATTTAAAATATTATGAATTATAAGGATAATGTAGATAATGATGGGTTAATCAAGCTACAACTATAAAAACAACACTAAATACTCATAAAACAGCTCTTGAAATGGACTAGTCCATATGGTACAGTGTGAATGTAATGGTTTACTCCATTGATTCAATATGAGTTGGGAGGGGTTTTTATGAACATTGAAATAGATAAAACGAGTGGAGTACTACTTTATATTCAAATTAAAAGACAGATCATGGATGCAATAAAAAAAGGCAATATTAAAGTTGGAACAAAATTACCTACAGAAAGAGAGTTAGCTGATAGGTTGAACGTAAGCAGAAATACTATAAGTACTGCATATAAGGACTTGGAACAAGATGGATCTTTGAAATCATATCAAGGGAAGGGAACTTTCGTAGTTGAAGAGGCTATTTCTTGGAAGAGTCTAGATGTCAAAAGAAGGATAATAAAATTTGTTGATCTAGGACTAGAAGAGGCGCTACAAATTGGAATGAGACCGGAAGAATTTTTAGACTTAGTAAAACAAAGAGTAGATGAACAAATACAAATGATGAATAAAATGGTAGCAATATTTGTAGAATGTAATATAGAACAAGCTAAAATGTTTAGTGAGCAACTTAGTAAGAATAGTTATATGAATATAATGTATTTGACTATAAATGAATTAGAAATTATGGACAACGTTACCAAAGACAAAATTAAAAGGGCCGAGTTTATTATAACCACCTTCAATCACGTTAATGAAGTTGCAGATTTAACTCTTGGACTTAATAAAGAAATTTTAGGAGTTGCTATAACTCCTAATTTAGAACCAATCGTTAAGATTGCTAGATATGGTGTGAATACAAAGTTTTCATTTATATGTATCTCTGAACAATTCATGTTCAAAGTACAAAACGTTTTAGAAAAAGCAGGATTATCTGAATTTGATATAAAGTACTATAATACTATTGATGCTAATGAAGTTAAAGATATAATTGAAAATTCAGATGTTATTATAGTATCCCCAGGTAGATATAAAGATGTTGAAAGTGAAAATTCCAGCAATAAGGAAATAATAGAATTCTTGTATAGACTAGATGATGGCTCTGTAAAAGCGCTTATGTTAAAGATTATCGAGAAAAATTTATAATTTAATGTATTCTAATAAATTATTTAGGAGTCTATTTAAAAAAGGTGAAAATGACATTGATTTTATATACTAGTTATTTTGCGTATTGAATAGGCACTAAATGTTTATCTTAAAATAGAAAATAAGGGGGAATTAAAATGTCAGGAACAATTACAGAAAAAATATTGAAAAAACATATCGCAGAGGGAGTTACACCTAAAGCAGGTGATGAAATAGCTCTAAAAATTGATAATACATTGACACAGGATGCAACAGGTACAATGGCGTACTTACAATTTGAAGCTATTGGACTCCAGCGTATAAGAACTGAACTGAGTGTGAGTTTTGTGGATCATAACACATTGCAGACTGACTTTAAAAATGCCGATGATCACCGTTATTTGCAATCTGTTGCAGGAAAATATGGGATTTACTTCTCAAGACCTGGAAACGGTATCTGTCATCAGATTTTCCTCGAAAGATTTGCACGTCCAGGAAAAACATTAATTGGTTCAGATAGTCATACACCAACAGCAGGTGGAATTGGATGCTTTGCAATTGGTGCAGGCGGTCTTGATGTCGCTGTTTCAATGGCAGGTGAAGCTTTTAGACTTAAATATCCTAGAGTTTGCGGTGTTAAGCTAACTGGAAAACTTTCGGAATGGGTTTCTGCAAAGGATGTAATTCTTGAAGTATTACGCCGCATAGATGTTAAAGGCAATGTTGGTAAAGTATTAGAATTCTGTGGACCTGGTGTCAAAAATTTAAGTGTTCCTGATCGTGCAACTATTACAAATATGGGAACGGAAACTGGATGTACTACAAGTATTTTCCCTAGTGATGAAATCACAAAGAAATTTTTAAAAGCTCAGGGAAGGGAAGATCAATGGGGTGAACTTATTCCTGACGAAAATGCTAAGTATGATGAAATTATGGAGATTAATCTAAGTGAAGTAGAGCCGATGGTAGCTCTTCCTCATAGCCCAGGAAAAGTTAAGACAGTGGCAGAACTAGCAGGACTCAAAGTTGATCAAGTAGCTATAGGTTCTTGTACAAATTCATCATTAAGAGATCTTACGATTGTAGCAAAAGCTATACACGGTAAAACAGTTTCAGAGAAGCTGCATATGACCATTAGTGCAGGTTCAAGGCAGGTTGTTGAGCATCTAATTGAAAGTGGAAATATGACACAACTTGTTAAATCGGGTTCTAGAATGCTTGAAAACACCTGTGGACCATGTATCGGAATGGGGAGTGCTCCTTGCTCTAAGGGTGTTTCTGTAAGAACCTTTAATAGAAACTTTGAAGGAAGAAGCGGTACAAAAGATGCCACAACTTATTTGGTAAGTCCTGAAACAGCTGTTGCAACAGCAATTACAGGAGTACTTACTGATCCAAGAACACTCGGAAAATGTCCAAACCTTGATATGCCAGATAAATTTTTAATTAATGATAATATGATTATTAAGCCACTTACAGTTGAAAAGGCAAAAGAAGTTGTGGTTCAGTTTGGTCCTAATATTGCACCTCTACCAAATTTTCCAGAACTGTCAGATGTACTTACTGGAGATGTACTTGCTAAATTTGAAGACAATATCACGACAGATGATATAATGCCTGCAGGTGCTAAAATACTTCCTTTAAGAAGTAATGTACCTGAGATATCAAAATACGTTTTTGAAGCACTTGATAGTGAGTTCTATAAAAATGCTAAGGAAAAGCAGGGCGGATTTATTATTGCTGGTGACAATTATGGACAGGGTTCAAGCCGTGAACATGCAGCACTTGCACCAAAATATCTAGGAGTTAAAGCAGTTATAGTAAAATCATTTGCACGTATTCACCTTGCAAACCTAATTAACTTTGGAATAGTACCACTTACATTTAAAAACCCAGAGGATTATGACAAGATAGATAAGGGCGATGAGCTTTCAGTTACTATTGGTGATTTAAAAGGCGAAGCTAAATTAAGAAATGTAACTAAAAATATAGATATTGAGGTTGTTCATACACTTTCAGAATTTGATGCAGAAATCTTAAAAGTTGGTGGCAAACTATCTTGGATTAAAACAAAGATTGTTTACTAAAAGTAAAAATTATCATAATAATTAAAAGTTATTTATAAGATTTTTAAATTTGAAGGAGGAAATATAATTATGAATAAAAAGATTGAGATGACAGTTCCACTTGTAGAGATGGATGGGGATGAAATGACCCGTATCCTTTGGAAAATGATTAAGGATACACTTCTTTTGCCTTATGTAAACCTTAAAACTGAGTATTATGACCTTGGTATGAAAGAAAGAGATAAAACAGATGATAAGGTTACAATTGATTCTGCTAATGCAATTAAGAAGTATGGTGTTGGTGTCAAATGTGCAACAATTACTCCTAATTCAGATAGAGTAGTGGAGTATGATTTAAAACAGATGTGGAAAAGTCCAAATGGGACAATAAGATCTATTCTTGATGGAACAGTTTTCCGTGCACCGATTGTAGTAAACACAATTAGTCCTTATGTTAAGACATGGAAGAAACCAATCACTATTGCTAGACATGCATATGGAGATGTTTATAAAAACGTAGAATATAAAGCAGAAGGACCAGGAAAAGCAGATCTTGTATTTACTAACAATGAAGGTAAGGAAATTTTCAGAGAGTGTATTCATGAGTTTGAAGGCAAAGGCGTAGTAATGACAATGCATAATCTTGATAAATCTATTGAAAGTTTTGCAAAATCTTGCTTTAACTATGCACTTGACAAGAATATAGATCTTTGGTTTTCTTCAAAGGATACAATTTCTAAAATTTACGACGCTAATTTTAGGGAGATATTCCAAAGTACATTTGATAAATCATATGCAGATAAGTTCAAGGAAGCTGGGATAACTTATTTTTATACATTAATAGATGATGTAGTTGCTCGTATTGTAAAGGCTGAAGGAGGAATGCTTTGGGCATGCAAAAACTATGATGGTGATGTTATGTCAGATTTAGTTGCTTCTGCTTTTGGAAGTCTTGCTATGATGACATCAGTACTTGTTTCTCCGGATGGATTCTTTGAATATGAAGCTTCTCATGGTACAGTACAAAAACATTATTATAAACATTTAAAGGGAGAGGAAACCTCAACAAATCCAATGGCTACAATTTTTGCTTGGACAGGAGCGCTTAAAAAACGTGGAGAACTTGATGGCAATTTAGAACTTGTCAATTTTTCAGACAAGCTAGAAACTGCATGTATCGAGACAATTGACCAGGGCATTATCACAAAGGATTTAGATCAGTTATCAGAAGCAGCTAATAAGAATGTTGTTAATTCTGAGGAATGGTTAAGTCTAACTGCAAGACATCTTGAGATTCTACTTGCACAGAAATAATAAGAATTGATTAACTGTTTATATTAAAAGGTAGTAACTTACCTGGTGTTCCGAGTGCAAAGTTGCACTCGAAACACCAATCTTTTAAAATAGACAATTATATATATAATGGAGAACATGATGTGAAAAAATTGATAATATAATAAATACTTTGCGAAGTAAAAGGAGTAATGTTTGTGAGAGTTGCTATCATTGGCTATGGGAAAGTTGGAAGAGCGTTTGTACAGTTAATTAATGATAAAATGGATTATTTACGCAAGGAAGGGCTTCAAATTCAGATAAATTACATAATTGGTCGGAATGGTGGCGTATATAACTCAGAAGGAATTAATCTTTACGATTTTACTGAATTTACATCAAAACAAATAGATATTACAAATTATCCCGAAGGAGGGAATAAAGAGGTTTGCTTTGAAAAAATGCTTCAAAATAGAGATGTAGATGTTGTTATAGAATTGACACCTACCAATAAAGAAACAGGTGAGCCTGGAATGACCTATATTAGAAAATCACTTGAATGTGGTATAAACGTTGTTACTGCCAATAAAGGCCCGATTCTCTTGGCATATAAAGAGTTAAAAGACATAGCGGTTAAAAATGAAGTGCAATTAGGGATTGGGTGTACTACCGGAGGGGCGTTACCGTCTATTAATGCAGGTATGATGGATCTTGCGGGTGCTGATATTATTTCAATTGAAGGAGTACTCAACGGAACGACAAATTTTATTATAAACGAGATGGAGAATAAGGTCATCACTTACCAGGAAGCTTTAAAAAAGGCCCAACAACTAGGAATTGCAGAAACCAATCCTGAATTGGACGTTGAAGGATGGGATACCGCTACGAAACTTACAATTCTTACAAATGTACTGATGAATGAAGAAAAGTTGCTTTCGGATATTTCAGTTGAAGGAATTACAAAAATTACACCTGTGGAAGTTGCAAAGTGTCTTGAAGAAGGGAATAAGTACAAGCTAGTTGGTAAAACAGTAAAAGAAAATGGGGAAATACAAATGACTGTAAAGCTTGAAAAATTAGATTCTTCGCATCCTCTTTATGTAGTGGATGGGAAAAACAAAGCTGTGCGTTATGTATCTGATGTTTTAGGTGATTTAACGATTATTGGAGGCGCTTCTGGAGTTATACCGGCTAGTGCATCAGTTTTAAGGGATTTGATTAATATTAGCAGAGGATATAGGTTTTGTAGATAATTTTTATCGATAATAAGAAGCTAAAATTGAGTAGTTAGAATATTAAGCGGAGGTGAAGGTAATGAAAATTATCAAGGAGGCAATAGCTGGGACGCTAGAATCATGTGATATCCAGATAATGCTCGTATCAAATAAAAATGCAGGAATAGAAATTAATCTTAAAAGTAGTGTAGAAAAGCAATTTGGAAAACAAATTAGAAAAGTTATTACCGAAGTGCTTACAAAAATGGAAATAGAGAATGTTAAATTAGTTGCTGTAGATAAAGGCGCATTAGATTGTACAATCAAAGCAAGAGTGCAGTGTGCTGTTTGTAGAGCTTGCGGGATTAAACAGCAGTATGATTGGGAGGTAATTGAATAATGGAACGTTTAAGAAGAACTATGATGTTTGTTCCAGGAAACAATCCTGGAATGCTAAGGGATGCATGTCTTTATGGAGCAGATTCTTTAATGTTTGACCTTGAGGATGCAGTTGCAATTACTGAAAAAGATGCAGCCAGATTTTTAGTTTACAATGCTATAAAGACAGTTGATTACGGTGATACAGAAATAGTTGTTAGAATTAATGCACTTGACAACCCATTTGGAAGAGCGGATATTGAAGCTGTTGTAAGGGCAGGTGTAGATGTAATAAGATTGCCAAAAACAGAAACAAAAGAAGATATACTTGCTGTTGAAGCAGTTATTGAAGAGGTAGAAAGAAAAATTGGAAGAGAAATAGGAAGCACAAAAATGATGGCAGCTGTTGAAAGTGCTATCGGAGTAATAAATGCTTATTCTATTGCAACATCAAGCAAAAGGCTCGTTGGTATTGCACTGGGTGCAGAAGATTACGTAACAAACCTTAAAACAAAACGGTATGCTGATGGTATGGAACTCATGTTAGCAAGAAGTCAAATTGTTATTGCAGCAAGAGCAGCAGGAATTTATGCATTAGACACTGTTTATTCAAATGTTGAAAATATGGAAGGATTTATTAGAGAATTGAAACTTATAAAACAACTTGGATTTGACGGCAAGTCAGTTATTAATCCAAAACAAATTAAGCCAGTTCATGATATTTATTCACCAACAGCATTGGAAATAAAAAAATCAGTTGATATTTGTAGAGCGTCTAGCGAAGCAAAGAAACAAGGACTTGGAGTTATATCTTTAAATGGAAAGATGATTGATAAACCTATTATAGAGAGAGCAGAGAGGTTAGTACAATTGGCCATAGCTGTAGGTTTGTACAAGGAGGAGATATAAGATGAAGAATAGTATAGGAAGAAATATTCCCCAAAATGCAATTAAAGATATGAAGCTATATCAAGACGAATTTGACATGGATTGCGGCATAGTAAAGGTTGCACCTGAAGTAAAGCCAGTTATGCCAGGTGAGGACAAGATGTTAAACAATATTAAAGAAGCTATTGTTAAGTGTGGATTAAAAGATGGAATGACTATTTCATTTCATCATCATTTCAGAGAAGGCGACTATATTTTAAATATGGTAGTAGATACGATTGCGAGTCTTGGAATAAAAAATTTAACATTAGCATCTAGTTCCCTTAGTAATGTACACAAGGCTATACTTAAACATATTAAAAGTGGAGTAATATCAAAAATTACCACTAGCGGTTTAAGAGGGGAACTCGGAGAAGAAATTTCTAATGGATTAATGAATGAACCAGTAATTATTAGATCACATGGTGGACGTGCAAGAGCAATAGAAGCCGGTGATATAAAGATAGATGTAGCATTTTTAGGTGCACCTTCCTCGGATGTTTATGGTAATGCAAGTGGATCAAGAGGAGTTGCAAATTGTGGATCACTCGGTTATGCAAAGATGGATGCGCTATATGCAGATAAGGTAGTTATCATTACAGATTGTTTAGTTGATTTTCCTAATGTTCCTGCAAGTTTTTCACAAACTAATGTTGATTATGTAGTCAAAGTGGATAAAATAGGCGACCCATCTGGAATAGCATCTGGTGCCACAAGATATACTAAAAATCCAAAAGAACTATTAATTGCAGAATATGCAAGCAAAGTTATAGTAGAATCAGGATACTTTAAAGAAGGATTCTCTTTTCAAACAGGTACAGGAGGAGCAACACTCGCTGTAAGTAGATTCATAAAAACAGAAATGTTAAAGACAGGCATTAAGGCAAGCTTTGCACTCGGTGGAATAACTAAACCAATGGTTGAAATGCATGAAGAAGGTTTAATAAAACATATTTTTGATGTACAAGGTTTTGATTTGAGTGCAGTTGAGTCAATATATAAAAATCCAAATCATCATGAGATAGATTCATCCTTTTATGCAAATCCTCATAATAAGGGATGTATAGCAAATAAACTGGATGTAGTGGTTTTATCAGCACTTGAAATAGATACTGATTTTAATGTAAATGTAATGACTGGTTCAGATGGAGTTTTAAGAGGAGCATCAGGTGGACACTCAGATACAGCAGCTTGTGCAAAAATGACTGTTATTGTATCTCCTCTAATTCGTGGAAGAATACCTTGCGTTGTTGACTCAGTTAATACAGTTATTACTCCTGGCGCGAGTATTGATGTTTTAGTTACCGAAATAGGTATTGCAATAAATCCTAAAAGAGTAGATTTAATAGAAAAATTTAAACATGTAAATGTTCCAGTTTATACAATTGAAGATTTAAAGAAAAAAGTTGAATCTATTGTAGGAGTTCCTGATAAGATTGAATATGACGAAAAGGTAATTGCAATAGTTGAATACAGAGATGGAAGCATTCTTGATGTAATAAGAAAAGTAAAATAATGAATATTTAGTAAGAAATAGAATTTTCACAACAGGGACGGTTAACAAAAATATATCTTTGTTAACATTCCCTTTAAAAACAAAGAAGTTTAAAGGCTAATAGTATTTTTCAACAACTATGTAAAGGTTTACTGTATGTATTTTATAGGCAAGGCAACCTGCTAATTATTATTTAGAAAACTATAAATAATTAGTGGCTATTTAAAGATTTGACACCATTAATTAATTAATTAATAAAGGGGAAATGTAGTATGAAAAACATTATTGACTTAAATAGTGATTTAGGAGAAAGTTTCGGCTCCTACAAAATCGGACTTGATGAAGAAGTGCTTAAAATTGTATCATAAGCT
>NZ_JBNMNU010000119.1:0-13354 GCF_051278035.1 Clostridium sp. | reverse complement strand
TGCTGCACACCTGTTGATAACACTTGTTCAGGTGTAGAAAACTCTGTTAATGACATTAATGCAGCCTTCCCTTCCCAATTAGCAAAAACATCATTGAATTCGGGAAAGTATTTATCTAACCAATGATTTACTTTGTTTTTTATTATATTTAAATTTTTGCTAAGGCTCTCTCTCATACCCATTGCTATCCTTAGCTCACTGTATATTCCTTCCGGAATGTAAGGCTGAGAATATCGGCCCTCAATGACAAGTTTTGCAATAGTTTTAGGATCTTTAAGGTCATTTTTTGTCTGAGAGTTATCATCTAGTTCTTTGCTCCTTTTAACATGAAATGGGTTAACAAGAACAAGTTTAATCCCTAGTTCCTTTAAAAAGTTTCCCAATGTAAACCAGTAATGCCCAGTAGGTTCTAAACCCACAATTATGTTATCTTTTTTATTTTCTTTGGCTACTAATTTTAACCATTCATGAAATGTCTTAAAACCTTCAGCCGTATTTTCAAACGATTTAACCTTACTAAGCTCTATACCTCTGTAATCGAACGCTCTTGCATACTGAAATCACTTTGCGATATCAATTCCTATTACTAATGTACTTTCTGTTATTGACATTATCTTCTCATTCTGTGTATAATTCATATTGAGTACCTCCACTGATAATTATAAATTAGGGATAAAAGTTGCAACTGTTATACCCTGTATTTTATCAGTAGGTGCTTTTTTTTTCAAAACTCATTTTAATTCATAACAGGAATGCTCCATATTTTAAAAACCTTATTAACTTATTATACCATTTTTAAGAAAAACAGTTAATAAGGTTTATTTACATTAAATATTAATCTACCTGTAAGTCTGGGTATGCACTTTTTACTTCAGCTTTAAAAGCTTTAATCATTGCATCTTTTGAAGCTGTTTTTCCAGTAATTAATAGTTCTACTTGTTGGTTCCATACATTGTTAATGCTATCATCATATTCTGTAAATAATTTACCATTAACACCTTTAACAAGTTCGCTATAAGATTTGTATACATTTTGTCCGTTTAAGAATTTATTGTCTCCATCTGATGACCCTGATAAAGCAGCTTGAGTATCTACATTGTTCATGAAGTCACCTTCAGCTATTGCCTGCGCAGTCATAAATTCTTCATTTGAAGTTATATATTTAACAAATTCCCAAGCATTCTGTTTTTCTTTACTCTTACTAGCTACACCAAGCCAAGTTCCGCCCCAGTAGTATGGTGTTTGTGCTTGTACAAATGCATAGTTGCCTTCTTCTTTTGGAGCATTTTGTGCTAATACGAAAGGAAGTCCCCATGTTGGAAGCATATATCCAAAAGTAGTTTCATCAGACATTGATCCTGTCCAATCTGGTGTCCATTGAGTAAACTTAGCATCTAAACCTTCTTTTCTAACTGTAGTTGCCTCATCAATATAATCCATCATCTTATCATCGATAACTGGTTTATCATCTTTTACCCATCCTTCACTACGACTACCGATGGCTACATTTACTAATTCATTATATCCAGCTAATAGTTTAACCTTTCCAGAACTTTTCTCTTTAAGAGTTTGGCCTAGTTTTATAAAGTCTTCGTTTGTTGTCATCATTTTTTGTATATCCTCTGGATTATCTGTACCAAGATACTCTTTTGCTATGCTTCTCTTATAGAAGAATCCACCTGGAGTTGCCTGCCAAGTTAAAGCCCTAATTGAATTATCTTCTTTATTTCTTCCCAAATCTATAGTATAAGGTACCATTTCACCTGTAAGATCTTCTGCATTATATGGTGCTTTTGATAAATCTTCATAAAAATCTAAATTAGTGAATTTCTTTACATAAGCGGCTTCTGATAAAAATATATCCGGTACTCCTACGCCAGCACTCATTGTAGCTGAAACTTTAGTTGTATATGCGCTATTGTCATTTGGGATTGATACAAGCTCCACCTTAATATTAGGGTAAACCTCGTTAAACTTATCAATAATGCCTAAATCTTTAAGCTCAGTATTCCAATACCAAATTGTTATAGTTCCAGAGTAATCAGCCGGTACTTTTTCAACTACTTTAGCTGGATCTTTTTCCGGCTCTTTATCATTTGCTGAATTTGATCCACATCCCGCAAGCATTGCAGTAACCATTATTGTTCCCCCTTAGATAATAGATTTATTAATAAGTAACATCTTTTAAAGATATTACAATACTATTTAATTAAGTGTAAACGCGCGTTTATTAATTGTTAAAAAAATGTAAAACAGTTTATTTTATAGTTTTACATGAATTCCTTTCAATTAAATCAATAGGTACAGTATAATTTGCTGAAAAATTGGAATCATTCTCTATTGATGTTATTAGACTATTTGTAGCTATAGAAGCCATTTCCATTAAAGCCATTCTTACAGTTGTAAGTGGTGGATTTATATATCTTGCTACTTCTATATCATCAAACCCAACTATCGAAATATCTTCAGGGACTTTTAATCCTGCTTCTTGAATTGCTTGTATGGCTCCTATGGCCATATGATCATTCCCACAAAATATTGCAGTAGGAATTTCCTTTTGAAGCAGTTTCTTTGTGGCATTATACCCTCCACTAATTGTGAAATTACCTTTGACAATTAAGTTATTTTTTATGATAATACCTGCCTCTGTTAAAGCATTTTTATATGCATCAATTCTTTCTGTGGCAGACAAATGTTCTGTTACTCCTACTATATGTGCAATTCTTTTATGACCAAGACTAATTAGATGATTAGTCGCTTTATATGCTCCACCATAACTATCGGCATTTACAATTATACATTTTTTATAAATTTCTTCGTCTGGCTTTACAGCTTGATCTAAAAGCACAACCTTGCATCCATAATTTATAATTTCTTTTATTTCTGACTCTCCATTCTTTTCTCCAATAAATATTCCACCTGCTATAGTCTTATTATAAAAAGTTTCCTTTACTTTCTTATAATCTTTTTGTTTACTTACAATGGAAACAAGTACATTATAACCCATTTTACTAGCATTATCTATAACCGCACCAGTAAAAGGTGAAAAGTAAGAAGATGCCGTAACTTGTTTGCCGTCTAAATCTTCTTTCATATCAATAATGAAAAGACCAATTATTCTATTTTTAACTCCTGCAAGCATTCTAGCAGACGCGTGTGGTACATAGTTATTTTCCCTTATAATTTGTTTAATTCGTTTTCTTGTTTCTTCTGGAACATTAGCATAATTATTAATTACTCTTGAAACGGTGCTTCTTGAAACTCCAGCTATTTTTGCTATATCTATACTGTTCATGTCAGCACCTCTTTTTAATTTTAAACGCGTGTTTATAATATAATTTTACTATACATTTTCTTACTTTTCAAGCTCTAATAAGTTGAAATTTCTTTATATAAACGAGTTTTAGTATAATTAGCTTCCTTTATATCCATATTACTCCTTTTCTTAATAATCGTTTTCATTTTCTAACCCATTTCTATTTCTATTTTATGAGATGACCCGTCACCAAAGAGTGGAAGTGTTTTCTCCTCTATAATTCTTCCATCTACTTTTATTATTTTTACACCCTTTGAAACATGTTTTGGATTTGAAACTTCAATATTGTAGATATCTCCCCTATATACACGTATAATTTTAAACCCATTCCAATCGCTTGGAATACAAGGATCTATACTGAGTCCATCATATTCTGGTTTTACCCCTAATATCCATTGAGTTACTGCAAAATAGTTCCACGCAGCTGTACCTGTAAGCCAAGAATTTTTAGCTTCTCCATATCTTTGCGCGTCTTTTCCTGCTACCATTTGTGAATAAACATAAGGTTCAGTTCTATGGACCTCACTTATTTCCTCAACATAGGCTGGAGCTATTCTTTTATATAAATCAAAGGCTCTATCCCCTCTACCTAAAACTGTTTCAGCAATCATTATCCATGGGTTATTGTGACAGAATATACCACCATTCTCCTTATACCCTGGTGGATAAGATGTAATTTCACCAATATTTACATCATACTTACTATAAGATGGGGTTTGAAGCATTATACCATACTTAGTGTCTAGTCTCTCTTTAACAGAGTCTAACGCTCTTAATGCTAATCCCTCCTCTACACCAATTCCTGCCATAACACAGAACCCTTGAGATTCAATATATATCTGACCCTCTGTATTTTCCGTGCTACCTATCTTATTTCCATAAGCATCATAAGCTCTTAAAAACCACTCTTCATCATATCCCTTATTAATAACAGTTTTTCTCATCTCTTCAATATGATTTTGTGCTATTATAGCCTCTTCTTTTAAGCCACGTCTCTTGCATAGCTCTACAAATTCAGGTCCTATAAATACAAACATTCCTGCTATTAGAACAGATTCAGCAACTCTCCCATCTGGATCACCAGATGTTTGAAAAGACTCATCAGGTTCTGTAGAAAAACAATTAAGATTTAAACAATCATTCCAGTCCGCTCTTCCGATTAGTGGCAGTCCATTAGGTCCAAGATTATTTATAACATGATAAAAAGAACGTTTTAAATGCTCCATTATTGTATCTTTTACATTTTCATCGCAACTGAAAGACACGCGTTCATTTAAGATGTCAAAATCTCCTGTTTCTTTTATATAAACCGCAGTACCTAAAATCAGCCATAATGGATCATCATTAAAGCCCCCTCCAACTTCAAAGTTCCCTTTTTTAGTTAGTGGTTGATATTGGTGATACGCTCCACCATCTTCAAATTGTGTAGCTGCTATATCTAATATTCTTTCCCTTGCTCTTTCGGGAATTTGATGCACAAACCCAAGTAAGTCCTGATTTGAGTCTCTAAACCCCATACCTCTTCCAATCCCAGATTCAAAATAAGATGCACTTCTAGACATATTAAATGTTACCATGCACTGATATGGATTCCATATGTTAACCATACGGTTTAACTTGTCATCATCACTGTTTACATTATATTTTGACAGTAGATTTAACCAATATTTGTTTAGTTCATCTAATCCTTCTTCTACCTCAGTATCATTCTTAAATCTATTAATCATAGCTTTAGCCTTAGTCTTATTAATAACACCAGGACTCTCCCATTTTTCTTCTTCCTCATTTTCTACATATCCAATTATAAAAATAAGGCTAGCCTCCTCGCCTGGTTTAAGAGTTAATACTTTACTGTGAGACCCTACAGGAGACCATCCGCTAGCTATAGAATTATTTGATTTGCCATAAGTAACCGTTTGTGGTGAATCAAACCCATTGTATAGTCCAAGAAATGACTCTCTATCACTATCAAATCCATCTATATCTACATTTACTGAGTAAAATGAATAATGATTACGTCTTTCTCTATACTCTGTTTTATGATAAATTACTGAATTATCTACTTCCACTTCACCAGTACTAAAATTTCTTTGAAAGTTAGTCATATCATCATATGCATTCCATAAACAGAACTCAATAAATGAGAAAACAGTAATTTCCTTAGTGTCACTTGAGGTGTTCTTTATTTTAAGTCTATTCACTTCTCCATTATATTTTAATGGTACAAACATCATCTGCTCTACTTCAATGCCATTTTTCTTACTTTTTATATTTGTGTATCCAAGTCCATGCCTACATTCATAGGAATCCAATTTAGTTTTTACTGGCATATATCCGGGCGTCCACACATCTGTACCATCATTTATATAATAGTATCTTCCACCATTATCCACAGGCGCACTATTATACCTATATCGAGTTAGCCTTCTGAGCCTTGCGTCCTTATAAAAAGAGTACCCACCACTAGTGTTCGAAACAAGCGAGAAGAAGTCCTCTGTCCCAAGATAATTTATCCACGGATACGGAGTTTCAG
This sequence comes from Clostridium sp., assembly GCF_051278035.1. Taxonomy (GTDB): domain Bacteria; phylum Bacillota; class Clostridia; order Clostridiales; family Clostridiaceae; genus Clostridium_AD. The sequence goes on along the minus strand of NZ_JBNMNU010000119.1, from coordinate 7,505 downwards.
GCGTTGTAATAACATATTCTTTATTTAAATCGTCAAAATAACCAAATTTCATTGTTTATCCCTCCCCCTTATATTTATACAATTCTATCTTATACAGAATTATTAATTAAATCAATTAGCATAAAAGCTACAATTAGCTACATTAATTAAATTACATTCAATTAACGCGCGTTTACGGTACTTTATATAGAATTTCGAATTTAAATAAAAAAACATCTATAAAATTGATTTACTCAAATCTATAAACGCTCTTTATTATAATTTATTTCCTTTGTTTCTTTTTAGTAGTTTTTACTTGTTTCTTTTTATTTTTCTTTTTATCTTTATTGAATTTACTACTTTGCATAATATGTTGAGGTTTATCCTTGGAAGTGTCTTTTCTAAAACATATCCAGCACCCAAGTTCAGCTATAGTATCCTCAATAAATGCATATCCTTCATTTTTTAAATTCGGAAACTTTTCACTATCATGAATTTTAACAGCCTCATTCACTTCTTCAAATGTTATAAAATCTTCTTCTACTAATTTATCTTCATATGATTTTTTTATAAACTGATATAATTCATTTGGCCCTGCTTCACAAGAACTACATATAAGCTCATTCCAAGCCTGAGAATATTCTCGTTCGAGTTTTCCCTCAAATAAACTTTTATAATACTCAATAACTTCACTTTGAGATATAACTCCCTCTCCCAGTAGAACAATAAATGATTTAATCGCAGCACATCTAACATATTCATTAACACTACTATCTTCAACTAATCGCTTTATTAATTCTGTGTCTCCACCGCAAACTGATGCTAAAATTTTATGTAACTCCTCCGTAAGGAGATCTCCAAACATATCGTCTGGAATTTCATCTGGTAAACTAACTAAATCTATAATCGGCTTAAGACCTTGAATTTCTTTAAACTGCGCTAACAAAAAACAGGCATAGATATGTGCAAAATAATCAGGTTTTTCTAAAATATCTTCATAATTATCCAAAGCATTTTTAAGTATATTTAGTAATTCAGGTATAAACTCTTCCTTACGTTTTACTATTTCGCTTAATTGTATTTCCGGAAATTCACCGTTATTATACTGAATTGATTTAAGTAATTCATTCATAGTTTAAACTCCTTTTTGTTTGAATTCTAGTTTGTGTTTTATTCCTTTAGATTCTTTATAATATCAATGATTTTTATAATTATCAAGAAAAATTTGAGTTTGTATCGTTGTATTATTATGTAAACATTGATGGTATAATTATAAAATAAATGGGGTGGTGGTAACGTGAAGAAAAAATATATTTTGAGTTTGTTAATTATATTACTTATATTAACTTTTGCTTATAGATATATACCATATAAATCCATTGTAAATGAATATGTTGTAAATATTTTGAAGCCGAAATTTAATGTTCCTGAAAATTTCTCTAAAGCAGATAACAACAATAATGGAGTAGCAGACCCATTAGATATAGTGAATGGTGCATATAATGAAGTTCTTAACAAAACAAAATATGAGAGTAACTATTATAGCGGTGGTTTTCCTCCAGATAATGAAGGGGTATGCACTGACGTGATTTGGAGAGGATTTAATGCTGCAGGTATAAATTTAAAAAATCTTATCGATAAAGATATAATTAGTAATACTGAACTTTATTCGAGAGTACACGGCATGCCTGACCCTAACATTGATTTTAGACGTGTACCTAACCAAGATGTATTTTTTAGTAGAGATTGCCTAAGTTTAACTACTGAACTTAAAGCTAGAAATGCTGAAAATCTAATAGAGTGGCAACCTGGAGATATTGTGGTATTTACAAAGGGTTATGAACACATTGGTATTATTTCTAATAAGAGAGATAAAAATGGTATTCCCTACGTTATTCATAATACAAGACCCCATGCTACTACAATGAAACTTTCTTGGTTCAAATCCCCTGTCCATGCCCATTATAGATGGAAGTTCAACTGAAAACCCCACGCTTTTAAGCGTGGGGTTTTTCGAACAAATAAGGTTTACTTGAGTCATTATTAAAAACATTTGTATTAACTATCAATGTATCTTACTGGCATTATATGGTTTTTCTTTGAAATCTAATGCATTATATAATTCTCTTATCTTTTTAATTTCATCAATATTAATTTTATACCAAATCTCATCTATCTTCATCCTATCGACTACAAATAAAATAGTGTGTTCTTTTTTCCCTTTTATTTGAATATTAAACTCCCATCCTTTTGACCCGCTAAACATTATTACTTTTTTATCTATTGAATTAATAAACAATATAACCTTTTCAATATCATCCTTTTTATCTATTAACTTAATTTTAGGCGGACTGGGTAATGCCGTTATTGTCATACTATTAATATCAACTGTTGCTATTTCTGATATTTACATATAGTGAGACCAAGAAAAGTATACAATAACTATTACTATAATTATTGATATGGATACAAATAATTTCCTCATTCATTTGCTCCTTAATTTTATTTGTTAATCTTGCAAAGGAGCTATATCTCTAACTCCATCTATGGGATAAGCTTTAGAATAATTAAAAGTCTTTAACTTTAGCTTTGACTTTTCCTTTAAAGTATTTAGGTCATTGGCTTTTATCAAACCGTTTGATAGTGTATATAAAGTATCGTTTATATACAAAATTCTATCTACAAAATACTTCCCATCAAACTTTGAATTATTATTGTTTGAATTCCTTACTTCATCATTGTGAGTTATTTTTCCTTTTAGCTTTATACCATTTACTAAATCAATATTATAAATATAGGCTCCCTGATAGCCCTCCTGTGATATATTAGTTTTACTATTATAATTATTTTCGAAAACAGGCAACGCTAGTAGTTTTTTTTCTTTAGAAAAAAGTAAAGCCTTGTGGTTGTTTAACACCTCTGAATAGGTACCGCTACATCCTATTGTTGTCATAAACTGCTGAACTGGTTTAGCTACATTACTCACATCAAAGATTGCGATTTTCATGCCCTTAGTTTGAGCTCTATCCTCACCACCCTCGCTAATAACTTTAGTGTCCATTCCAAATCCTATTAAATGCGTCTCATCATAAGGATGTAAGTAATTGCTGAACCCTGGAATTTTTAACTCTCCCAAAACCTTTGGACTGGTTGGATTCTTTAAATCTATTACAAATAATGGATCAGTTAGCATAAAAGTTACTATATATGCCCTGTCTGAAATAAACCTAACCGAATAAATTTGTTCTCCGTTTGCAAGCCCTTCAAGCTTCCCTACTACTTTCATATCCTTATCCAACACATAGAGGTTATTAGTAATTTGATTTTCTGGTTTATTACTACTTTTTTGAATATCTGGATCTACACTTGTGGTTGTTCCATCATTTGATACCGTAGAGTCTTGAAGCGTCATAGGCCGTACCATAGAATAATTAAATTCAGTTGTAGCTATTCTAAAGTTTCCGTCCTTTTCATCCATAGAAAACTGATTAGTGATTGTTCCCGGAACTTCACCTTTAGATACAAATTTTACACCCTTATTCTCATAGGCAAATTTATAAAGTATAGTATTGGTGGTTCCGTTATTATTTTTATCACCCTTCCACTTGGTGCCCGCTATATATAGGTTCTTATCTGAGGAGTATATACTGTTTCCCGAGCCAAGAATCGTGCTAATATTCACCTTTTCTTTATTATCGTCAACATTGAAAGCTGCCACCATTATATAATTTGGCTCAACCGAATCCGGCAGGTAATTTATTTTATTGAAATCAATAAGATTCTTACCAGTACCAATTGCACTATCATTATAATAAACCTTACCTATATTTGCATCCTGCTTAATATTACCTATATTATTTAAATTTTTATTTGCAATAATATACACTCTTGACCCAATCATTCTAGAAGAATTGTAAAGACCGTCTATTTCAATATCTCTTATTTTTTTAATATTTTTTTTATTAGATACATCATAACTTATAACCTTTGTAACCCCAGAAGATGGCATCATAATGGAAGTTCTATTTTGGTCACTATTCTGAATACCTAGATTTTGATAGCTATTACCAACTACTACCAATACATTTCCCCTTAAGAAAATGCCATTTACATTATAATTATCTTCAAAGGTAATATTATTTACTTCCTCCATACTAGAATCTACATCGGTTTTTATAACATTTATAATTTTACGAGAATTCACCTTGAATATATATTCTCCATCGGTTTTCACCAAATCTTCCTCGTCTACTCCTTCAACTTGCAGGTTGGTATTCGAATGTTCTGTAGAAGGACTTTCTGCAGCTTTATTTGCTAAAACTCCTGCTCTGCCACTATCTATACTGCTTGATTCAGATTTTACACTATCTTTCATCATAGGTAATAATCCATCTCTAGCAAAACCATATGTCCCGCCATCATTTTGATCAATATAAGTCTTTAGTAATTTCTGAAGATTTTCAGATGACCCAACAGTTGGTAAATCTATACTAGATTTTACTGCAACAAGTTGTGTATCGCTTTTAATAAGGCTATTTGCCACTACATTAATTCCAAATGCTAAGACTATACCCGCTGCTAACACTGTAAGTGGTTTAATCGCGCGTTTTCTCTTATAATCTCTGCCTTTTTTTATACCATTTTCAATAGCTAGATCCAACTCTTTTGGAACTTCTGTATTATCATATTCTTTTTTAAGCTCATTCATACTATCCTTGTTCATAATAGCTCCTCCTTTAAATCAAGTTTAAGTTCCCCTAGCGCTTTGTAAATCATTGTTTTTACTGTTCCAAGTGGACACTGAAGTGTCTTTGCAATTTCCACCAAAGTCAAATCATGAAAATACTTTAATATGACAATTGTTTTATATTTTCCTTGTAGTCTATCTACCGCTACCTTGATATCAATTGTTTTTTCATTATCCACTGCATTTATCAACGTATCAGAACTTACATTTTCTTCGAAGGATACATATTTGCTATTTTTATTTATTGAGTCAATCGATGTATTAATAAGTATCCTAGTTAACCATGTATTAAATAAACTTGGCTCTTTTAGCCTTCTAATAGATATGTAAGCCTTATAAACCGTTTCACTGACAATGTCCATAGCCTCTTCTTTGTTTTTCACATAAGCAAAGGCTGTCTTATAAAGCTGGCCTTTGCGTTCGCTTAGAAGTTCATAAAAAGCATTATTGTCTCCCTTTTTAGCTAATTTAATCTTTCTAATAGTATCCAATTTGTGATCCTCCATTTCTAATATAATATATAACTTAATTATTAAGTAAAACCTTACTTTTGTTATTTTTTAATGCTTATACTAATTAGACGGTCAAAGACCGTATTTAGTTTTAATTAATATATATAATTATTCACATAGTATTTTAACCTTAAAGTATTCACAAAAAAAACAAAACACCCTATCTTCTTATTAGTAAGATAGGGCTTAAACCAGAACCTTATATTTAAACTTACCACGTGGGTGGCACCATTTATTGAACTTTCGAGGTTCCTTTTGAATATTTAAGAAATCCCTTATCCATATTTAGCACTAAAGCTCCTGTTTCATTTAAATATTCAACATAAGACCTTAACATCCTATCTAACATGGTATATCTATATCTGTTTTTTACATTAATATTAAATTTTTTAATAACAGCCTTTAAAATATCTTCCATTGTCATAGCACCATCTATAACAGTGGCTATTGTTAATGCTCTATCTTTATAGAAATTTATATTATCTGTTATGAGTTTTGTAATATCGTCATACATACCTTTGTGTGCCACTACATATTTACTATACATTAAGTCATAAAGCTTTATCTTACTTTTCAAATCCTCACTTAGTATATAGGCATATGGCATTTTAGCTCCCCTCATGACTTCATAGCTTATAAGGGCATCTGCTAAATAGCAAACGTCATCTGGAGTAGTAATACATATATGTGCCGGACTGTGCCCAGGCGTATGAATAATATTAAATTTAATACCCTGCACTGTTATGCTTTCCTGGTTATCCGAAATCATAATATCTGTAGCACATACCATATCGCCAAAATGCTCTGAAACATCCGATAATGTTTGGTTATTATAATACAGTTTGAGATTTACTGTATTACTACAAATAAGTGCTTCATAAGATGGCATAGCGATAATACAGTTATATTTTCTCTTTAAAAATGCATTATTCCCTACATGGTCTATATGAGCATGAGTACATATTATAGCAACCACCTTAAAATTGTTTTTCTCCAGAAGCTCATCGATTCCTTTTTTTTCTCCTTCTAACCACCCTGAATCCAACATAATAATTTCTTCCTTATTAATTTTATAAAAAGGAATGTACGTCATACCAGTATTAATGCAAAATGTGTTTCCCTTTATTTCTATTATTTTCATTTGTTAAATTCCCTTCTTTTTTTACTTTATTATTATAACAACTATAAAACCTGCAAACTCCATTTATAACGACTCTGATTTATATATTTAACACCATTTAGCAATAAATATTATAATATAATGTATACTTAGACGAAACCTATTAGTATACATGAAAACATCATGTAGAGGAGGTATAAACATGGCAATTTTAATTCCACCTAAATATACTAACCTTGAAGAAATCAATCTTGATATATATGACTCAAAAGTATCATATTATGGTGGAAATCAGAACTGGTTTCCAAATAGATCTCATAAGCGTAGCGGTTGTGGTCCTGTTGCTGCAGCTAATATAACTGCATATTTATCTCGAACCTTTGAGGATAAATACAACGTGTTATATCCCTGCAAAGGCTTTATTAATAAGAACGATTTTATTAATCATATGATTGAGATTCGACAATACGTGAGGCCAGGCTTCTTCGGACTTACATCTGTTCACCAATTTTCAGATAATGTTTTAACATTTTCAATAAAAAGAGGAATACCCTTAACTCCTCATATTTTAGATGATAATGGCGCTAGTGTCCAAGATGCTGCAACCTTTATTTATAAAGCTTTATCTCAAAGACTACCCGTTGCCATTCTAGTTCTCAAACATCCTATAAAGGAATTTAAAGAATACACTTGGCACTGGATGACTATCACAGGTTTAAAATTTGATACTGAATGCAATCTGTATTCTATCACAGTTTCTACCTATGGAGAGCGTAGAGAGATAAATTTAACTTCACTTTGGAATAAGCGGCGTTCAAAAGATATAATTAATCTAGCATATTTCAGTTAGCCTTCTAAACTGCTATAATTATAACACATACTATAAAAAAGTAGTGAATAGCAATTAATAAATCGAGTAGGTAAAAGCCGAAAATAATTTTCCGGCTTCTTTCCTCTCACAGAACCGTACGTGCGGACCTCGCATACGGCTCCTTGCAAACCTTAAAATTATTATTATTATTATTATTATTATTATTATTATTCATAATAATTTAACAAGACACCGACCTGTATATCGGATAAGTGAACAAGCTTTATTTCTTTAAACCATATATTTGGAAGTGCCATATGTATCAATGTAAAATTT
>NZ_JBNMNU010000118.1:0-13408 GCF_051278035.1 Clostridium sp. | reverse complement strand
AATCCTTCTCCAGGAAATAAAGAGGGGGGGATAACTACTCTTGAAGATAAATCATTAGGTTGCACGCAAAAAGCTGGCACTGAAACAGTTGTAGATGTGCTCAAATATGGAGAAGTCCTAAAAATAAAGGGACTTAATCTCTTAAGTGCTCCTGGAAATGATTTAGTTGCATCTTCTGCACTTGGTGCAGCTGGATGTCAAATGGTTCTTTTCACAACAGGGAGAGGTACTCCATTTGGAAGTTTTGTACCTACAATGAAGATTTCAACAAACACTCAAATATATAAATTAAAACCTCACTGGATTGATTTTAATGCTGGAAGCTTGGTTCAAGATAAATCGTTAGAAGATTTGACTGAGGAATTCATACAATATATAATTGAAGTAGCTAGTGGAAAATTAATTAATAATGAAAAGAATAATTTCAGAGAGCTTGCCATTTTCAAGAGTGGAGTAACACTTTAACTTCTAGTATCAAATTGCCGTTGTTATCGTCTATGGCGGTAACGACGGGATAAACTTTTTGATATTTAATATAGTAAATATGAATATTGGAGGAATAGTGAATGGTAATTGATAAATTAAGCAATGCAAATCAATATTATGGTCTTTCTACTAGAATAGAAAAAGCTTTAAAATATCTTGAAAATACAGATTTAGCAAATTTAAAAGTAGGTAAATATGAAATTGATGGGAAGAATATTTTTGCTATTGTATCCGAATACGAAGCAAAAAACATAGAACAAGGTAAATGGGAAGCCCACAGAGAATATTTAGATATACAATATGTAGTTTCGGGTCAAGAGAAGATTGGATATGCAAGTATTAATGAAATGAAAATGATTGGTGAATATAACAATGAAAAAGATGTTTTGTTTCTTTGCGGTGAAGGGAATTTATTATTAGTTAATGAAGGTACCTTTGCTTTGTTTGCACCGCAAGATGTTCATATGCCAGGGATTAAGGTCACTACGAGTGGAAAACATGTTAAGAAAATAGTTGTAAAGATATTAGTATAGATAAAAAGGAGAAATTAAATATGAACTTTGATAATAATTGTTTTTATTGCGTTAAGGATGAAAGACTTTCTAGTTTAATGATTGAAATCTGTAAGCTTGAGGCTTCTACACTATATTTATTTAAAGAACAAACTTATAAGGGAAGATGTGTTGTAGCATATAATGGGCATAAAAGTGAGCTTTTTGATCTGAATGATGAGGAGCGGTCACTTTACATGAGTGATGTTGCAAGAGTTGCAGGTGCATTAAGCAAAGCATTTTCACCAGATAAAATTAACTATGGTGCTTATGCCGATAAGATGACTCATCTTCATTTTCATATAGTTCCAAAATATGAAAATGGGCATAGCTTTGGTGGAACATTTGAAATGTCGCCTAATGATAAAGTTCTTCTTAAAGATGAAGAATACAATATATTAATAAACACAATCAAAGAAAACTTATAAGAGATACTTCGCATTTTATTTTAAAGGAGTTTAAAATGAAATTCAAAAGAGTTGTTAATAAAAAATCCATAGGAAGTAAGGTATTTAGTTATTTTTTTCTTATTATTTTGCTTATAAGTATTGCTTTTCTTTTTTTACTTTACGAAAGAAATATTTCCTCAAAGCAGTATGATGAGGTCACCAAGATAAATATTAAATTGAGCAACATGTCACTAGAGCTTAGCAATAGTTGGGGTTTTTTTGATATGTTTATAAAAACAAAGGATAATGAGTATATTACAAAATACACTGATTCAAATGAAAAAATAAAAAAAATAGTCCTTGAAATTCAACCCTACATTGAAAAGGATAAAAATAGTGCTATCTACTTAAGAAATTTAAATAACATGTTTGACTCTTATAAACTTGAATCCTCGCATTTATTGAGTGAAGTACTGTATTCAAAAGGTTTGAATTCAAAGAGTTACGTTAAACTAACTAGGTTAAAGACCATGTTTACTTATATAAGTAAACACTCTCAATTTTTAGTAGTGTCATATTTAAACTATAGTAATTCAGAATATTCTACTACAATGATAAAATACAAGAATACAGAATTAAAAATTCATGCTGCATTAGTTTTCATTTTGGTAATTAGTTTTGTTTTCATTATGCTTATTAGCAGAGATTTGAACAAAACTATGGGTAAGATTAAAAGCTATGCAGAGTTATTATCAGCTGCAAGGTGGGAGATACCAGATCTTAAAGATCAAAAATATGATGAGTTAAATAGTCTTGCAAAGGCTTTTGATAAAATGAAACATAGTATTCGTGTATTTATTGAGGAATTAAATCAAAAAACTGAGATGGAAAAAAATTATCATCTAGAACAACTTAAAAGTGCTGAAAAAGACAAATTAATTAAAGAAACGCAATTATCAGCATTGCAATCACAAATGGATCCGCACTTTTTATTTAATACACTAAATACGATTAGTAGAATGGCTATGTTTGAGTATGCAGATGAAACTGTGAAACTAATAGAAGCTACTTCAAAGATACTTAGGTATAATTTAGACTGTAAGGACAAAATGGTTAAATTAAAGGAAGAAGTACGTATGATAAAGTCCTATGTTATTATACAAGAAACTAGATTTCAAGATCAAATGAGTTTTAACTTTGATATTGATAAAAAATTATATAATGTTGAAGTGCCGCCAATGCTCATACAACCTATAGTTGAAAACGCAATAATACACGGGCTTCGGGAAAAAGATAGTGGTGGCATAATAAATATAACGGTTAAACAACAAGGTGATTTTATTGCTATTAGTATTAAAGATAATGGAATAGGAATGGACAATGATCAAATTAATACTCTGATGAGAGATGTGAAAACTGAATCAATGGGGCTCGGAGTATTCAATGTAAAAAAAAGGTTGGAACTGTATTTCAATAGTAGTGATTTATTTAAAATCAAGAGCCAAAGACAAGAAGGTACGGAAGTAATAATTTTTATTCCGATTAATGGGGGTGAAGATAGTGTTAAAACTTTTAATTGCTGAAGATGAGGCGTTAGAAAGAAAAGCGCTTAGATTTCTTTTGGACAAATACTTTTCAGAGAGCATTGAGGTTATAGATGAAGTAAGCAACGGCAGAGATGCAGTGAACATTGCTGTCTCGCTTAAGCCACATATCATTTTAATGGATATTCATATGCCAATAATGGATGGCCTTTCGGCATGTAATCTTATTCGAAGTAATTGCAAGGAAACTGAATTTATAATATTAACTGCGTTTAATTATTTTGATTATGCAAAAACAGCTATACACATTGGAGTAAGCGATTTTTTGTTAAAACCATTTTCTAATGATGAATTTGTAAGCTCACTAAATAAAGTGATTAATAAAATAAACTTTAAAAATTCCATTGTAAATATAAACAATGAGTTGATGGATACTTATAAGAAAGTTTCCCCTTACGTTGAAAAGCAAATGGTTACAAATATAGCTTATGGAGTTACATTAACTGAGGATCAATTTAACGAATATAGGAGCATTTTAAATATTGATAGTCTTAAGTTTTGCTGCATTATATTTAAATTAGAACATAAAGTCTTTAATGAAAATAGTATTGTTGTTATAAAAAATAAATTGAGTATTTTATTTCCTAAAATTGTAGGTGGTTTATGTTTAAATCATATTATTTTATATGTTTTTGATAAAACTGTAAGAAGTAAAATTTTAAGTAGGGCTTTTGACAATTTATTAATTGATTTACATGAAGAGTTTAAACTAAGCAATGATGCAAATTTATCTATAGGTGTTTCTGCCACTAATGAGGGGTTGAATCAATTATATCTTTCTTATAAAGAGGCAGAAAGATGTTCTAAAAGCAAGGACAATATAAATTCACTATCTAAAAGTGAAGTACTGAAGGACACTAGTAGCAATGATGTTAACCATATTATAAGTTGTAAAATTATAAACGAAGATTTAGATGGAGCAATAATAGAACTAGATATCATCTTGAATAGTTTATTAAGTGGAGAGGTGAATCCTGATCTATCCATTATAAAAAATATTCTTTTAGAAATTTTCGATAGCATCATTGAAGATATAAATGATTTTGTGGACAAAGATTTTAAATATCTAAATAAAGATATAGCGCTTTGTGAATTGGTTGATATAAGAGAGATTGCAGATTTAAAGAATTGTGCAAATATGGTACTGAAAAATTTTATAAATTACATATCAAGCTATAAAAAAAGTAAAAATATTGATCTATTGGAAAAAGTGAAGAACTATATTGAAACCAAATATATGAATGACATAAGCTTAGATAATCTAGCGCAGTATGTATCCATGAGTAGTTTTTATTTAAGTAGAATATTCTCTAAATCATACGGCATGAACATTAAGGAATATATAATTAAAACTAGAATGGAAAAAGCTAAGAGTATGCTTATAGAAGGAAATAAATCTGTTAAACAAATCGCTAGTGAAGTTGGATATTCAGACCAAAATTATTTTAGCAAAGCATTCAAGAAATATACAAATATATCACCAAAGGAGTACTGTAATTTATAGACTGAAAAATAATAAATAGGAGGAAAGAAATATGATAGTAAGAAGTGATGAAGTTAAATTAAGTGACCTAGGTAGTGGGGTATCCCGAAAGATACTATCACATGTTGATAGCATGATGATGGTGGAAGTGCACTTTATTAAAGGTGCAGTTGGAGAAATTCATGCCCATGTACATGAGCAAATTAGTTATATAATAAAAGGAAGCTTTCAGCTAGACATTAAAGGGGAAAAAGAAATAATAAAAGCAGGGGATACTTTTTACATTGATCCAGATGTACTACATGGTGTTTTAGCATTAGAGGATTCAACCATACTAGATGTGTTTACTCCACAAAGAGAAGATTTTCTAAAATAATTATAATAACATATGGTTTCTCATTATCATTTATTTTTAAAATGGTAATGAGGATTTTTTTATTTTTTCAATGCATCCAAAAGCTTTTATATATTGATTATGTATTTGTCGACATTGAAGGTAATATACATCATGACAATCAATTACATATAATCGCAAGTTATTCGTCTAGTAAAGGGTTTCATTAGATAGTATGATAAGACCATAGATAAAGACACAAAACAAAAATGATTAGTGGGGGGAAAGAAGTTACACAATGCAATAAATCTAATTATAAATTATAGGAGGTATATTATGAATAAGAAGAAAATAGTAGCAACATTTTTAAGTGCTTTTATGGTATTATCACTTGCAGGTTGTAGTATGAAAACACCTAATAAAGAAGAAGCTAAACAGGAAGATACAAAATCAACAACAGAACCAGAGGTTACTCTTGTATATGCAGAGGTTAATCCATTAGATACTATTGTTGGTCAAACAGATACTGCCTTTAAAGAAAAAGTCGAAGAACTTTCAAAGGGAAAGATTAAGATTGATGTTCAGGCAAGTGGTGTTTTAGGAGCAGAAAACGATGTACTTGATTCAATGCTTGGTGGCGGTGGAACAATTGATATGTCCCGTATATCAGCATTTGCTCTTACAAGCTACGGTGGAGAAAAATCAAAGCTACTTTCTATTCCTTATACATTTGTAAGCCGTGAACACTTTTGGAATTTTGCTACATCTGATTTAGCTCCTGAATTCCTACTAGAGCCTCACGAAAATGATAGTGGAATTAGAGGTTTATTCTATGGAGAAGAAGGCTTCCGTCATTTCTTTACAGTTGAACCCGTTAATACTATAGAAGATTTAAAAGGTATGAAAATAAGAGTATCAAATGACCCTGTTATGAATGGTATGGTAAAAGGTCTTGGTGCTTCGCCTACAGTAGTATCTTTTGGTGAACTTTATTCTGCACTTCAAACAGGTGTAGTAGATGGTGCTGAGCAACCTATTGCTAACTATAAATCAAATGCATTCCAAGAAGTTGCACCAAACATGATTCTTGATGGCCATACACTTGGCGCAATACAAGTAGTCATTACAGATGCAGCATGGGATAAACTAACAGAAGAGCAACAAGGTATTCTTACAGAAGCAGGTAAATATGCATCAGAATTTAACAGAAAAATTTCTGAAGAAGCTGAAAATAAAGTGCTTGATGATTTAAAAGCAGAGGGTGTTAATATTGTAGAAGTTAAAGATATCAAACCTTGGCAGGACGCATGTAAAGATGTCATTGATACTGCTACAAAAGACAATGCTGAGCTTTATCAAAAGATTCTTGACATGAAATAAGGTTCACAAAATGGTAATTGAAACAGAGTAAAATAGTTTTAATAGCATGTTTATATAAGCACAGGGGAGGATTACAACCTCTGTGCTTAACTTTTTGAGGAGGTAAAGTATGCCTAAAATTTTTAATACAATAGATAAGATTAAACCGGCATATGATGTGGCTTATAATATTGTCCTTTTCATATGTAAGTTACTTTTAGTAGCCGATATTCTTATTACTACTATGGCAGTGGCTGGTCGATTTATTCCTTTTATTCCAGATCCGGCATGGACTGAAGAAGTAGTTTTAACTTGTATGGCATATATGACAGTTCTTTCTGCGGCTTTAGCTATCAGAAAAAATTCTCATATTCGCATGACAGCATTTGACAGGTATTTGCCAAAACATTTGTTAATAGGTTTGGATATTATTGCAGATGTGGCGGTTTTAGGACTTGCTTTGGTTATGATAGTAGTAGGTTGGAAATATGCAATACAAATCGGTTCAGTAGCATCTTATGTGAGTATGCCAAATCTCTCTAAATTTTGGATGTATTTTCCAATTCCGGTGGCAGGTATAGCTATGTTTATTTTTGAAATAGATGCTATATATAATCATATTAAACTAATTTTTATAAAGGAGGAGGATATTAATGGATGCAGCTAGTATGGCAATATTAATTTTGCTTGGCTCTTTTTTCATAATGGTCTTTTTAAGATTTCCTATTGCTTATGCAGTAGCGCTTGCATCTTTATTTTGTCTTTTGTACCTAGGATTTCCACTTACAACCATTGGTCAGCAAATGGTAAAAGGGATTAGTACTTTCAGTCTTATGGCTGTACCTTTCTTTATTACAATGGGATGTCTCATGGGATCAGGTGGAATTTCTGAGAAATTGATTGCACTTGCGGCGGCCTGTGTTGGCTGGATGCGAGGAGGTATGGCGATGGTTAACATTGTTGCATCATATTTTTTCGGAGGTATTTCTGGTTCTGCAGCTGCAGATACGGCATCGCTTGGTAGTCTTTTAATACCTATGATGGTAGATCAAGGTTATGACGCTGATTTTTCAACGGCAGTTACCATTACTTCATCTGTTGAAGGACTTTTGGTTCCACCAAGTCACAATATGGTTATTTATGCGACTACTGCAGGTGGTATTTCAGTGGGAAGTTTGTTCCTTGCAGGATATGTACCGGCAGCAATACTAGCAGTATCTCTTATGGTAGGTTCTTATATTATTTCTGTTAAAAGAAATTATCCAAAGGGTGACAAATTCAATTTGATGGTTTTGTTAAGACAATTTAGTGTTTCCTTTTGGGCTCTTGCAGCAGTTTTAATAGTTGTAGTAGGCGTAGTTGGTGGTGTTTTTACAGCTACAGAATCGGCAGCTATTGCAGTTATTTACAGTTTGCTTGTTAGTGTATTTATTTATAAAGGCCTAGATTGGAAGGGTGTTTGGAAAGTGCTTGATGGTACTATGGATATACTTGCTATCGTGCTCATTTTGATTTCAACTTCTAGTATTTTTGGATATTGTCTGACATTATTGCATGTTCCAGATTTGGCAGCAGCTGCAATTATAAAGATTTCGGATAATCCGATTATTTTAGCATTACTTCTAAACCTTATCCTTTTGCTTCTTGGATGTATAATGGACATGGCTCCAATTATATTGATTGCTACCCCAATATTGCTACCAATTGCAGTTTCAATTGGTATTGATCCTATTCAGTTTGGTATTATGGTTATCTTAAACTGTGGTATAGGTCTTTTAACACCACCTGTTGGTGCTGTGCTATTTATTGGTTCTGCAGTTAGTAAAGTGCCCATGGAGCGTGTTGTAAAAGCAACATTCCCATTCTATGTATGTATGGTCATTACACTCTTAATGCTTACATTCATTCCGGAAGTTAGTTTATGGCTTCCATCGTTATTTGGGTAAGGAGAGATATGCAATATAAATTTAATTATAAAACAACAGCATTTGATCTTTGGCAGTTATCTATGTACTCTACTTATAGTTCAATAGTAGGGGTATGTAATATTATATTTACAGTTGCAATGCTACTTTTGTCGATAAGGTTTTGGGGAGATGTAAATAGCTTTATGAAAATATTTTTGATAATCGTAATTTGTTTATTTACGGTTATTCAACCCGCAGTGGTTTATAGAAGAGCCAAAAGACAGGTAGGAACGGCTCCACATGATATGGAGATAGGTTTTGATGATAGAGGAATTCACGTAAAAACTGAAAATAAAAGTTCAGATTTGAAATGGAATACGATAAAAGGAGTATCAAAAAAACCGACCATGATTGTTGTGTTTTCAACCACTAAACATGGTTTTGTACTAACGAATAAAGTTCTTCAAAAACAAAAAAAAGCTTTTTATGACTATGTAGTTTCAAAGATTAAAAAATAAATATAATTACTCAAATTCAATTGCCTATCATCTTTCTACGAAATGATGATAGGCAATTTTTCATTCATTATGGAGTGTACCTTATAAGCTGCGTACTAAAGATCAATTGACTTATTTTAATACTACATTCATAATAAAAGCATTCAGTGGTATAATAAATATTACTGTAAAGGAGATAAAACAATGAATAGAAAGAAAAAATTCGCAATATTTTCATGTCTTGCACTTACGGTAGGGATGCTTGCTGGGTGTGGGAATAAAATTACTAATAAAAAAAAGGATGCGCCTAACGGAGAAACTAAATCAGTTACTTTAAGAATGTCAGACAGTCAACCTGATGGTTATCCAACTATATTAGGTGATCAAGCATTTGCTGATGAAGTAGAAAGAAATACCAATGGGAGAATAAAAATTGAAGTATATGCAGGAGCTAAACTTGGAGATGAAAAAAGCGCTATAGAACAAGTTCAATTTGGAGCAATTGATGCAATACGTATAGGTGCTGCACCGCTAGCTGAGGTTAATAAGCAAGTAGGTGTTTTAATTCTTCCTTATCTTTATAAGGACAAAGATCAAATGTTTAGAGTTTTAGATGGAGAGATAGGAGATAAAATATTCGCTGATTTAGAAGCGAATAGTCAAATTATAGGACTTAGTTGGTTAGATGCGGGAGCAAGAAGTTTTTATAATGTAAAAAGAGTTGTAAAAACGCCAGATGATTTGAGAGGTTTAAAAATAAGAGTACAAGAAAGTAAACCTATGATGGATATGGTTAAAGCTTTAGGTGCATCACCTACTCAAATGACTTATGGTGAAGTTTATAATGCAATGCAAACTGGAGTAATTGATGGAGCTGAAAATAACTGGCCTAGTTATTTGTCATCTAACCATTATAAAGTAGCAAAGTATATTACAATAGATGCACATACAAGAGTTCCAGAAATGATAGCGTTTAGTAAAATTACTTGGGATAAAATATCTGCAGATGATCAGGAAGTAATAAGAAAAGCAGCTGATGTAGGTGCAGCGGTAGAGAGAGCGCAGTGGCTTAAACAATCCGATGCTGCAGAGGCTACAATAGTTTCAAAAGGTAGAGTTACTATTACCAAACTAGATGATAACCAAGCATTCCAAGATAAAGTTAAACCTATGTATGCTGAGCACCCAGAATGGAAAGAGTTAATTGATGAAATATTAGCTGCAAAATAATTAATGCTTAATATAGGGAACCTGCTTTAGTATGATATCAAAGAATTAACAAGATATTTGGACAATGGGCAATGGACCATTGTCCGTTGTTTTAATGAAATCAAACACATTGTAAAACCTTTACATATCAAATGAGATATGGTACACTATTATTAATAAACTTGCATGCAAGAATGCAAGATTGGAAAACGTAAAAGTATCTTATGAAAATAAAGAAGGTGTTAGTTTGAACAATAAACAATTTAAAAGAATGAACAGCGATGAGATTTATGTTGCACTTAAGGCAGATATTCTAAATCTAAAACTTTATCCTGGTCAACTTATTAGTGAAAATGAGATTTCAAAACACTATAATGTGTCCAGAACGCCTGTGAAAACAGCTTTTTTAAGGCTAAGTAGTGAGAAATTTATTGAAATTGTTCCTCAAAAAGGAACATATGTGACTTTGCTAGATATGGAACTCATAAAGGAAATAATATATATGCGTACAGTGCTTGAAAGTACAATAATAAAGAGTGTTTTTGAAAATATTAATAATGAATTGATCGGTAAACTGTCTAAAAATCTTGAAAAACAGAAAGTGATAGTTGAAAAGCCAGTGATAGAACCAAGTGAGTTTTGCCAAGTTGACAGTGAATTTCATTCTATTTGCTTTGATTTTGTAGGCAAAACAAGACTATGGAAAGTAATACAGGAATTTGAGGTTTATTACAAAAGATTCAGAATGCTTGATATTGTTGCAGTGGGACCTTTTGACAGTTTATATGAAGAACACTTTGAATTGTTTGAGGTTATTAAAAATGGTGATAAGGAAAAATTGGATGAGGTTATGTATCGTCATCTTCACGGGAATATCAATAGACTTGGGGATAAGATTTACAATGAATTGAAAGATTATTTTATTTGAAATTAGGTTTTGTTGCTTAAAAAAGTATATATATATAAATATAAGAAAATCATGAAATGAATAAACTGATAATAATAAATATGGAGAAGGAGCTAATAAAATGAGTACAAATGTAAATGAATTTTCAATGGATTTTTTTTCGCTAAAAGGTAAGGTAGCTATAGTAACAGGAGGTAATACAGGACTCGGGCAAGGATTTGCAGTAGCACTCGCTAAAGCTGGTGCAGACATTTTTATACCTACTCATGGTGCTAATTGGGAAGAAACCAGAACTCTCGTAGAAGCTGAAGGAAGAAAGGTTGCTTTTTATCAAGCTGATTTATCTAAAAAAGAAGAAATAACAGCAACTGTAGAAGCTTGTATAAAAGAATTTGGCACGGTTGATATTTTAGTAAATAACGCTGGTACTATTAGGAGAGCGCCACTTCTTGATACCAAAGATGAGGATTGGAAAACTGTAATAGATCTAAACTTAAATGCAGTTTATTATTTAAGCCAAAATGTTGCAAAAATAATGGCTAAAAAGGGATCAGGAAAAATTATAAACATCGCTTCTATGCTATCCTTTCAAGGTGGAAAGTTTGTTCCAGCTTATACAACAAGTAAACATGGCATAGTGGGTATAACTAAATCTTTTGCAAGTGAACTTGGAGAAAAAAATATTCAAATAAATGCAATTGCACCGGGTTATATAGCAACAAATAATACAGCACAAATTAGAGCGGATGAAGAGAGAAGTGCAGGTATATTAGCTAGAATACCAGTAGGTAGATGGGGATATCCTTTTGATGTAATGGGAACAGTTATATTTTTAGCAAGTCGTGCTTCAGATTATGTTAATGGCCATGTTTTAGCTGTAGATGGCGGATGGTTGGTAAGATAATTTTAAAATTAATAGTATAAAAAATTAATATTAGGAGGAATTATAATGGAAATTAGATATTCAAGTCATAATGAAGATGCAAAACATTACGATACTACTCAGCTCAGAAAACATTTTTTAATTGAGGATTTGTTTGTGCAAGGTGAAATGAAGATGGTATATAGTCATATAGATAGAATAATAGTAGCGGGTATAGTGCCAACAGATAAAGCATTATCTTTAGAAGGAAGTAAAGCTTTAGGCTGTGACTATTTTCTTCAAAGACGTGAACTTGGAGTTATAAATATCGGTGGAGCAGGGACTGTTACTTTAGATGGTGTAAAATATGAAGTAGGAGCTAGAGACGGACTTTATGTTGGACTAGGAATCAAACAAATCAGTTTTGAAAGCACGGATGCTAAAAACCCTGCTAAGTTTTATTTGAATAGTGCTACAGCACATAAAGCTTACCCAACAATGAAAATTGGCCTAGAACAATCTAGGAAAGTTAAAGCTGGCAGCGATGAAGAATGTAATAAAAGAGTAATAAATCAATATATACATCCAGAAGTTTGCAAAAGTTGTCAATTAGCTATGGGAGTGACAATGCTACAACCTGGTAGTGTTTGGAATACAATGCCTTGCCATACTCATGATAGACGCATGGAAGTATATTTATACTTTGATATGGATGCTGAAAATGTTGTTTTCCATCTTATGGGAACACCAGATGAGACTAGACATATTGTTATGAAAAATGAGCAAGCAGTTATTTCTCCTAGTTGGTCTATACACTCAGGAGTTGGAACTAAAAACTATACTTTCATATGGGGTATGGTTGGAGAAAATCAAGAATTTACAGATATGGATGCAGTATTAACTAAAGATATGAAATAATATAATCACTATAGTAACTTAGATTTTAAGGTGCTATAGTGATTACTTTATATTTAAGCTATATTTAAGAATGTTGTTGAAATTTCACGATATACTATTTAAGACACAATTGTAAAAAATAACTTAACAATTAAAATTAATATAGAGGGCATTGATTTGAAAAGCAGAAGTGTTTTAATTAGAGTATGTATATATATTGCAATGTCATTAATTATGTTATTTTTAGAATCAAATGTTAATAATATTTTACTTGGTATATTATGCTTGTTACTTTATGCTGTTGCACTATGGGTGTTAGTTAGTTGGAGAACCTTTAATTGTATATGGGTATGTGATGAATGTGGTAAAAGATTCAAAATTACATTGTGGGTGAGTTTTAAGAGTTTTTTTATTTTTAGCCTCAAAACTAAGTTGTATCATAGACAATTATATTGTCATAAATGCAATGAAAATACATGGTGTAGATGTATTTTTCAAGAGTAAATATTCACAGGGTTAGCATTAAATATTTCAGCCTTATATTATGCCATAAAGTATTTAGAAAATGTAAAGTACAAGGATGATTTCATTTAAAATAATAGTTATAAACTAAATACTAAATTAATGATAAAATAATTTTATAACAGCTAACAACTATTTTTGATCTTTCTATAGTCAAAAGATATATTTTTATATACTGGGACATAATCTTATTATATAAAACAAATATAATGTGAGGTTAACCATATATGAAAAAATTAAAAGTGAAAGTTGGAGTAGATAAAGGTAAATTGAGTATTAGTGAGGGGGAGGATTAATTATGAATATATTAATTACAGGAGCTAATGGTCAGCTAGGTAGAGAATTAGCTAAGCAATATCAAAAGAAAAAAGGAATTAATTTAATACTTACGGATATATCAG
>NZ_JBNMNU010000117.1:0-13691 GCF_051278035.1 Clostridium sp. | reverse complement strand
GTATGATTTTAGAAGCCCTCAGAAGTTCTCAAAAGACCATTTGAGAACCCTTGAGCTCATTCACGATAATTATGGAAGAATAATATCAAGTTATTTATCTGCTCAGCTTAGAAACAATGTAAAGGTTAAGATTGAGAGTATTCAGCAGATAACATACGATGAATTTATTCATTCAATTCCGAATCCTACAGTTTTAACTATTTTTAAAATGCCACCGCTAAGTGGTTCTATATTGCTTGAAACTAATCCTCAGTTTGCTTTTCAAGTGATTGACATACTGCTTGGAGGTATGGGTGATAGAAAAATTAAAATAAAAGATTTTTCTGATATAGATAAAAACATATTAAAAAAGGTTAATGCTGGTCTTATATCTAACTTGAAGCTTGCTTGGGAAGATGTTTTAGAGGTACAACCAGAGATTGAGGCACTTGAAACAAATCCTGCACTAAATCAAACGCTAGCTCCAAATGAACCCGTTGCACTAATTACTTTCTCGGTAGAACTTATGAATACAAATAATTTTATAAATATTTGTATTCCTTATTTAAGTATTGAAAAAGTACTTGATAAACTTGTTGTGCAATATTGGTTTAGAGAAAATGATGAGGATATCGTCAGTGAATCTAGAGAGAAACTAAGAAATCGGTTAAATATAGTAAAAGTACCAATGACAGGAGTGTTGGGTTCAACTAATATTACTGTAGATGAATTTTTACAATTAACTGAAGGTGATGTTATAACGCTGGATAATGCCAGCAATAGCCCAGTAAAAGTATTAGTGGAAGGTCAATTGTGTTATACAGGTATTCCGGGTACTATAGGTAAAAATAAAGGAATTGAAATATTAGATATAATAGATAAGGATGTGGAAAATTATGAGTAACGGCTTTCTTTCGCAAGAAGAAATCGACGCTCTATTAAATGGAGATGACAATAGTGCAGAACCAGAAATGACTTCTGAACCTATAAAAGGGTTTGAGCTTTCTGATATTGAGAGAGATTTGCTAGGTGAAGTTGGTAATATTTCTATGGGCTCAGCATCAACAGCTCTTTCCACTATAGTAGGGCAACCAGTTAATATTGCAACACCGGTGGTTTCAGTAAGTACACTTAAAAAATTACAAGAGAACTACGCAATTCCTAACATTGCCCTAGACGTGAAGTTTACAAGTGGTATAGCAGGTGGGAACCTTTTAGTAATGAAAACTACTGATGCAGCAGTTATAGCCAGTTTAATGATGGGCGGAGATGGTGTACTCGAATCAACACCAGAATTGTCCGAAATTGAAATTAGCGCTGTTTCAGAAGCTATGAATCAGATGATTGGATCTGCTGCAACATCTATGGCAACAATGTTTGCTAGAGAAGTTAATATTTCACCTCCAGTCTCTAAAATATGGGATGAAAATACTTTACCTTTAAATGATACTATAGATGAAAACGAAGAGATTGTTCAGGTAGCATTTAAAATAACTATTGGTGATTTGATAGATAGTACTATAATGCAAGTTCTACCTATAGAAACTGCTAAAAAAATAGTGGCTATTATGATGGGTACAGAAGAAACTAAGGAAAACATTCCGAATGAGGAAGGAGCAGTAGAAGCAGAACCAGCACCAGCAAATGAAGTGCCGAAGGATGCAAAAGCCCAAGAAAGTGTACAGCCAGAACCGCAATATGAGGCTAAACCAATTGAGAGGCAGCAGCCACAAGTAGAGGTAAGACAGGCAGATTTTAAACCTCTAACAAAGTCACCAGTTTCTAACTCTACTAGAAACATTGACTTAATATTAGATGTGCCATTAGAAATTTCCGTAGTTCTTGGAAAAACTAAAAAGAACATAAGAGATATTCTGAATTTGGGAACGGGGTCGCTAATTGAACTTGATAAGCTAGCTGAAGAGCCAGTAGATATATTGGTAAATGGCAAAAAGGTAGCATATGGAGAAGTTGTAGTGGTAGATGAGAATTTTGGAGTTAGAATTACTAGCATAATAAGTGGAGAAGAAAGAGTTAAAGCTATAGTAGAATAAAGAAATACATATTATCTAAAGGGAATAAAGAAAATTTATTCCTTTTTTTATTTAGTATAAACTTTTAAGGATTGTATACGATAATAGAATTATAGAATATAATGAAGGCTTAAAGTATAATGAAGGCTTAAAGTATAAAAAGCTAGGAGTGGATATGATGAAAATTGATGGAGTAAAAAATAACATGGCTAATGTCTATAAAAAAAGTGCAGCTAAATCGCAGCCAAAGGTAACTGAAATAAAAAAAGACACCATAGAGTTATCATCTGCTGGGAAAAGCCTAAGTGCATTATCATTAGATGGTAAATTAAACAATTCAAAAGATAAAATAGAAGCTATTAAAAATGAAGTAAACAAAGGGACCTATAAGATGGATTCAGCTTTAACTGCTAAAAAGATGATAGATATTATGAAGGGGAGAGATATTTAGTTATGAAAGAGAAACTAAATAATGTTATTATTCAGGAAATAGAAGCTGTGACTTCGCTACTAGATGAACTAGAGAAGCAACATAGATGTGTAGTCGGAAATGATATTTTTGGAATGGAAGCCTGCGTGGACAAGATTAAAAAAGCTAATAAAAACATAGCCCATAGTGAAGTTGAAAGGCGGAGTATTATGGAAAACAGAGATATGACAGAGCTTATTGAAGAATCCAATGACCAGGAGTTAAAAAATAATTTCCATAAAATCAAGCGATTATTGCAAGAAGTGGTACTTCAAAAGGACACAAATGAATTGCTTATAAAACAAGGACTTAGTTTTACAAATAGGATATTAAATGTATTAAATCCAGTAAGAGAATCAAAAACTTATAATGCATATGGAAAAGTAAAAAAATAGTATGAGGCTGGGGTGAGAAAAATGTCGGGATTATATTCAACTTTAAATGTAGCGGTGCGAGGTATGACTGCTCAACAAAATGCTTTAGATGTAACTTCTCATAATATTGCTAATGCTAATACAGAAGGATATTCTAGGCAAAGGGCAAACATGGAGACTACAAGACCATTTGGCATGCCTACTATGAACAATGCTATAGGGGTAGGCCAATTAGGTACAGGTGTACAAGTTTCCTCTATAACAAGAATTAGGGATAGTTATTTAGATTACCAGGTAAGAACGGAAAATGGTACTATGGGATTATATGAGGGACGAGAGAAATTCCTATCAGAGGTTGAAAGTATTTTTAATGAAGTTAGCGATACAGGTATATCGGATATGCTAGGTGAAGTATTTGCTTCTTGGTCAGCACTTTCAACAAGCCCAGAAAGTTCAAATACAAGAACTGTAGTGGCACAAAAGTCTGAAGCACTAACGAATCAACTGAATAGCACTTATAATTTGTTAACAAAATTAAAAACAAACTGCCAAGAAGTTATTCAAAAGGATATAGTGGATATAAACGGTATGATTGATCAGATAGATGAATTGAATCAACAAGTTAGAGCAGTGAAAATTGGTGGAAATGAGCCTAATGATCTAATGGATAAAAGGGACTTATTAGTAGATAAACTAAGCACTAAATTTGGTATTACTATAGACAAGAAAGTATTGGCGGGAGAGGACTTAAAGGCTACTGATAATGTAGGAGCAACTCCAGCTGCTGATTTATATTTTGTAAGAAGTGAATCAAGTGAGGATGTAAGTAGATTGTCTTATGTTAGTGAGATTAAAGATAACGGAGGTGGAAGTTATACAGTAACTTATTACAAAAATGGGGATATATCATCGGATAGTAATAAAAAAACTATAATTATGAGTTTAAGTGATGCTGAATATACAAGTTTAGATCAAGGTAGAGTACTTTGGGCAGATAAGGAAGGGACTGCTAAACCTAAGATTTTTGCACCGAAAACTGGAGAATTAAATGGATATCAGTCTGTACAAGGAGATATAGACAAATATGTAGGTGAGTTAAACAATCTGGCTAAGGGTATTGCTTTTTCTGTAAATGCTGTGCATAGTGGTGAAAGTGATGCAACTAATGATACACTTAAATTTTTTGTAAATAGTGATGATGAAGATAAAGAAAATGAAATTACAGCAGGAAACATTTCAGTAAATGAAAAAATACTTGATGATGTTATGCTTATTAATGTTGGAATAAATAATGATTCATCAAAAAATGGATCAACCGATGGTAATAGAGCATTAGCTATTTCACAGCTTGGTGATATTAAGTTAGGAATTCAAGATATAGATGATACTAATAGAACAACGTTTTTGGGTGCTGGATTTATACCGAATGATACTTTAGGAGTTAGTACGGTTACTTCATCTGTGAGTGGAATGACTATTAGTGGTTATTTTACAAATATCATTACTAAATTGGCTGATCAGACCCAATACGCAAAAAAAACTGTAACTAACCATACAACACTACTGGCAGGATTAAACCAATCAAGAACTTCTATATCTGGAGTATCATTGGATGAGGAAATGGCTAATATGATTCAATTTCAACATGCTTATCAAGCTAATGCAAAGATAATTTCAACTGTTGATGAGCTTTTAGATTTGGTTATAAATGGTTTGAAAAAATAAAAAATTGATTTATCTGTATTAATTAAGGGGTGAAGAGATGAGAGTAACAAATCAAATGCTATCAAACAATTTTTTGAGAGATATGAGAACCAATTTAAGTAATTTAAGCACAATACAAACGCAAATGGCCACCGGTAAGCAAATAAATAAACCTTCGGATGATCCTGCTAAAGCATCTAAGATAATGCAAATGTACACAGAGATAGATGCAAATAAACAATATAATAGTAATATAGTAAATACATCAAATTGGCTTGATGTGACAGATACAACATTAGATTATATTGGTAAAGTAGTTACAAGAATTGATGAACTTTTAGTGTCTACGGGAGGTTCTGCCAATGATATTGATTCAAGAAAAGCAATTAAGGATGAAATAAATCAAAGGGTTGGAGAAATATCACAATTACTAAATACCAGTTTTGATGGTAAGTATATATTTGGGGGAACGAACGGATCAAGTAAACCTACTAAATCTACTGAAAATTCAGATGACATTGAATTGGGGTTAACAGCCACTGCTGGTAGTGATGAGGAAACACAGTTAGAGTCTAAACTCTTAGTAGAGATATCACAAGGTGTAACTATGGAGTATAATATTACAGCATCACAAGTTATAAACTATGAAACTGGTAATGATCTTATGACATTATTGAAAGATATTACAAGTAATCTTGGCTCTACAGATTCAGCAAAAATAAAAAAATTAACAAATGAGGACTTAACAGGTATTCAATCCGTTATGACCAATATATTGAAATTGCGTTCAGAGGTTGGCGCTAAGCAAAATAGCATGGAAAGTGCAGAAGCAGCAAATACGGATCAGAATTTAAATATGACAGAAATCCTGTCTTCAACAGAAGACATAGATATTACAGAAACAGCAATGAAATATGCTACTATGCAAACAATATATATGGCATCACTTCAAACAAGTGCTATGGTACTTCAACCTTCATTACTTGATTATCTATAATAGATTGGATTTATGGTTGAAAATTGAAAGTGGAAAACTGAAAATTAATATAGAAAACATTTTTACTAAAGGAGTGAAGTTTCAACATGGAACTAATTACTAAGTATCATGGAGTTAGAGAGTATAATAATGATGATGTCATTGTTTTTAAAAAAGGGCTGCCGGGATTTAAGGACTTAAAAAACTTCATTATTTTTCCGTTAGAAAGTAATGAAGCTTTTAGTGTATTGCACTCAATTGAAGCTACTGAAGTTGGCTTAGTATTGGTATCTCCATTTAATCTGGTTTTGGATTATGAATTTAAAATACCAGATACTGATATAAAAGAATTACAAATAGCTAACCATGAACAAGTATTAGTATTAACTACAGTGACACTAAATTCAAATGTTAAAAATATGACTACAAATTTAAAAGCTCCTATCATTATTAATATAAAAGAGAAATTAGGGGAACAATTAATATTGGATAATGATAAATATAAAATAAAACAACCACTATTTAAAGAAAATGACAATTAATAATTGCTATTTATGCCATAGAGAAGCAAGGGGATGTATTAATGTTAGTAATAAGTAGAAAAAAAGGTGAATCCCTGTTAATCGGTGACGATGTAGAAATAACTATAGTTAAAATTGAAAATGGATCTGTAAAAATTGCTATAAAGGCACCAAGAGAAATTAGTATTTTAAGGTCAGAACTTTATGAAGAAGTTACAGATGAAAATCAAAGAGCTATTATTTTTGATGTATCCACACTTGAAAAATTAAAAAAATAAATTTGGAGGGAAAGAATGGAAATTAAAGGTATTAGTGAAAACATATCCATGGATTTTAGTAAAGCTCATAAAATTTCAGAAAATGTGAAGGTATCAAATCCTAATAAAAGTGAAAATATAGAAAAGGAAGTTAAAAGTGCAGTAATCAAAATAAATAAATTTTTAGAAGGTGAAAGTACCCATCTGCAA
Source organism: Clostridium sp. (assembly GCF_051278035.1). Lineage (GTDB taxonomy): Bacteria > Bacillota > Clostridia > Clostridiales > Clostridiaceae > Clostridium_AD. The sequence goes on along the minus strand of NZ_JBNMNU010000117.1, from coordinate 7,168 downwards.
TATGAAAAGCATGAAGTATTTAATGAAATGATTATAAAGGTAGTTGATAATAATTCTAATGAAGTGTTGAGAGAAATACCATCAAGAAAAATACTGGATATGGTAGCTAAAATGTGCGAGATGGCTGGTGTTTTAGTAGATAAAAAGGCATAAGTTAAGAAAAGCTCGTAACCCACTAGAATAAAGATGGGAGGAATATTATGGAGTTTAAATTAAATAAAATTGATGTAGAAATTCGAAAACGAGTTAAAGATACAACCAAGTCTGGTATAATTCATAGAAAAAATGCCATAACAGTAAATAAAGATAGAAATCCCAATGACAACTCAGGTTCCTATGAAGAATTTAAGTACAAGCTCTCAAAGTACAAGAAGAAGCATAAAATATATGTAGACGCATCTAGAAATACCCAATATGAGGTAGAGGTGTTTAAAGAGGCGTTAGAAAAAGAGCGAAGAATCATTGGAAATTTTATAGATACTAAAAAATAGAGGTGAAGAATATGGCAATAAACTCTTATGGCAATGCATTCAATACTTATAAAAGCAATAGTGTGAATTTTGCATCAAAGGATCAATTACTTTTGATGTTAGTAGACGGAGCTGCAAAATTTTCAAAAATAGGAAGACAAGCCATTTTGGATAAAGATGTTAGAAAGGCACATGCAAATATTATAAAAACTCAAAATATAATCTTTGAGTTAATGGCAACCTTGGATGTGGCAAAAGGTGGACAATGGGCAGAAAGTTTAATGCAAGTCTATGAATTTATAGCAAGAAAGCTTGCTAATGCTAATATTAAGAAAAGTGAAGAAATAATGAATGAGGTAATTCCGCTGATTGAAGATATCAGAGATACTTGGAATGAGGCTTATAAAATATCTAAAGGGAGCAAGTGAAATTTTTAATTTACTATTGATTTTCCAATAAAAACTATATAAGGGGTGATAATATATGTCAAGTATTTATCCGACAAGTAGCACTTCAAGTGCTGATACATTAAGAATATCGGGTATGGCATCTGGAATTGATACAGATGAAATGGTTAAATCTATGGTTTCGAGCTATCAATCTAAAATAGATAAAGCAAATCAAGAAAAGCAGACCTTAGCATGGCAGCAAGAGGGATATAGAGATATTATTAAAGACATAAAAGGATTGCAGGATTATTTTGATCCTCTATCAAGTAAGTATATGCTATCTGGAAATTCTTTGAATATTAATACCGTTGCTAGTGATGAGCCTTCTGTAATTACAGCGACCTCAGGGTCAACTGCTCAGGCTGGAAATTATAAGGTGAGTGTACAGCAATTAGCAGAGCAGGCGAGAATTGATGGTACTGCATTAAATTCTATTGTTGATGTGGCAGACGCAACAGCAGAATCAGCATGGAGTGGTGTTGAATTGACTATAAATAATATTACTCTTGATCCGCTAGATGCTACAACAAATACAAACACAAATGATACATCCTTAGATGAAATTGTTGCCAATATTAACAGCAAAATAGCTAAAAAACCAACTTTAAATGGTATAGTTTCAGCATCATATGTAAGTGATGCAAACGGTAACCATATAAAATTTACTAATACTAGTTCGGCTAGTTTAAGTTTGGCTGAGTCTACTAGTCCTACTCATTCAGTATTAGGTACAGTTACTTCAATTAATAGTCAAATTTCATCAAGCTCAGAATTATCAGATTTAGGTGTTGCTGACATGGGATTTAGTTTATCTTATGATGCAGCAACTACAACAACACCAATAGTAATTAGTGCCACATCTACGGATACCATACAAGTGTTAATGGATAAAGTAAAGAGTGCAACTAGTGGAGTGGTTACTATGAGTCTAGACGATACAACTGGAAAAATTTCATTTCAGTCAAAGAATTATGGCTCAACATCAAATTTAGAAATTTTGGATATTACTGGAGATACAAGTAAATTAGGTATTGCTGCTGAAACAGTTATAGGTAAAGATGCCATAGTAGCAATTACTTCTCCAGGACAATCAATGGCTACAACCACTACTCAAAGCTCTAATACGTTCACTGTAAATGGGGTTAACTATAATCTTGCTGGAGTTAGTGCGTTAAATGATACTTCAAATGTAACTGTAACAGCAAATTCAGATACGGTTGTCACCAATGTGAAAGAATTCATTGAGGAGTATAATACTGTAATATCAACAATTAATACAAAATTAGCAGAAAACAATGATCGTGATTATGCTCCATTGACTGATGCTCAAAAGAAAGCTATGAGTGAAGAGCAAATTACTACTTGGGAAACGAAAGCAAAGGCTGGGGTACTTAGAAACGATAGTTATTTAAGTAGTTTACTGACTCAATTAAGAGGAACACTATACGCACCTGTTTATAATATTTACGATAGCGCTGATACTAGTACAGGAAAAATAGCCTTAAACTTTGGTAGTTATGGGCTTAATTCTATAGGTATAGAAACATCAAATGAATATACAGATGCTGGTAAACTTGTGATTAAGGATGAAGCAAAATTAAAGAATGCCATTGAAAATAATATGGATGAATTCAAAAAAATATTTATTGGAGCTTCGAGTAGTACGTTAGACACTACTAAACCGTATATAGGTTCAGAAAATTACAATGAAGATGGTATATTCAAGAGAATGGACACTATAATGAGAGACTATGTAGCAGCACCAGGAGTGGGGAAAGATGGTACTTTTACTTTATCTGGATATATGAATATATTTGTAAATAAGCAATATGATTACAGTAAGTCAGGTACTTCTGGTAAAAATACACTACCTGATCAAGTGTATAGTAAGACCTTAAACGTTAGTAAATTTCAAGCCCAACTTGAGGCTGCTTCAACTAGGTATTATGCTAAATTCACTGCGCTAGAAACAGCTATGAATGCTTTGAATACGCAGCAGAGCTCACTTGCATCTATGCTTGGAACAGGCTAATGAATAGCATTAATAATTGATGATAAGTATTCATTATCGGTTTTCAATTAAAATAAAGTGGGTGATAAATTGAATTTAGAAGAAAATTTTATTGAATATAAAGATATCACTTTGACTATTATTGAAATAATTAAGGTAGAAGAATATGAGAAGTTAAATGAAAAATTTCAGCAAAGACAATTAATTTTAGATGATATGAATAAAATTAATTATTCAAAAGAAGAATTACAGAAACTTTATTTAAAAAATGGAATAGAAAAATTAGAAAAAATATTAGCTTCTGAAATAGAAACTAGAAAAAGTGATTTATTGGTGAAGATAAAAGATAACCAAAATAAGAAAATTGGAATGACTGGATATAATAATATATCTGCTAAAGCGGTGTTTTTGAGCAAGGAAGCTTAATGAAAGAATTATCTATGAAGATATTTTTAAATAGTAGTTCTAAAACAACATAAATATTTCGAAAGAGGTATAAAGTATAAAACGTTTCTTACGATATAATAATTAACAAGAAAATAAATAACATTTCAACAAATTAGTTAGTAAGCTCAAAGAGCTTAACTATAGATACAGTGGAACAGGGATGTCCACTTTAAAAATCAAGGAGGAATTTATTATGATAATTAACCACAACATGAGTGCAATGAATGCTAACAGGAACGTGAATATCAATTCTGCAAATGCTTCTAAATCAATGCAGAAATTATCTTCAGGTCTTAGAATTAACAATGCAGCAGATGATGCAGCAGGTCTTGCAATATCAGAAAAAATGAGAGGCCAAATTAGAGGATTAGATCAAGGCGCAAGAAATGGTCAAGATGGTATATCTTTAATACAAACTGCTGAGGGTGCTTTAAATGAAACTACAAGTATTCTTCAAAGAATGAGAGAGCTTTCAGTTCAATCTGCAACTGCAACAAATACTACTGCAGATAGAGCAGCAATTTCTACTGAATTTGAGCAAATGAAAGATGAAATTACAAGAATAGGAACTCAAACAGAATTCAATACTAAAGCGTTATTATCTGGTGCTTTTAGTGGTGCTGCTAATGCATTAAGTTTCCAAATCGGAGCTACTGCAGATCAGACAATTGATTTGGAAATTAAGAATATGACTGCAACAGGTTTGAAAATTACTGCTTCAGTAATAGTAACATCAGCAGGAGATTCACAAGATGCAACTACAATATTGGATAAAGCTTTGGCTTCTGTTTCAACTGAAAGAGCTAATCTTGGATCAGTGCAAAATAGATTAGAACATACAATTAATAATTTAAATACATCATCCGAAAATCTACAAACATCAGAATCAAGAATTAGAGATGTTGATATGGCAAAAGAAATGTCAGAGTTCTCAAAGAACAATATCTTAAGTCAGGCTGCTCAGGCTATGCTTGCACAAGCAAACCAACAGCCTCAACAGATACTTCAACTACTAAGATAATAATAGTCTAAACAATTTTAATAAGTAGCATTTCAATTAATTAATTAGTAGGCTCAAAGAGTCTAACTATAAATACAGTGGAACAGGGATGTCCACTTTAAAAATCAAGGAGGAATTTATTATGATAATTAATCACAACATGAGTGCAATGAATGCCAACAGGAACGTGAATATTAATTCTGCAAATGCTTCTAAGTCAATGCAGAAATTATCTTCAGGTCTTAGAATCAACAATGCAGCAGATGATGCAGCAGGTCTTGCAATATCAGAAAAGATGAGAGGCCAAATTAGAGGATTAGATCAAGGTTCAAGAAATGCTCAAGATGGTATCTCTTTAATCCAAACTGCTGAAGGTGCTTTAAATGAAACTACTAGTATACTTCAAAGAATGAGAGAGCTTTCAGTTCAATCTGCAACAGCAACAAACACAACTGCTGATAGAGAAGCAATTGCAACTGAGTTTAATCAAATGAAGTCTGAAATTACAAGAATAGGTACTCAAACAGAATTCAATACTAAAGCATTATTATCTGGTGGTTTTTCTTCACAGGAATTTCAAATTGGTGCAAATGCAGATCAAGTAATTAGTTTGAGCATTAATAGTATGACTGCAAGCGGGTTAGCAATTTCTAATGAATCAGTATCAACAGCTGCAGATGCGCAAACTGCAACTGCTACATTGGATACAGCTTTAGCATCAGTTTCAACTGAAAGAGCTAAGCTTGGATCAGTTCAAAACAGATTAGAACATACAATTAATAACTTAAATACATCATCTGAGAACTTACAAACATCAGAATCAAGAATTAGAGATGTTGATATGGCAAAAGAAATGTCAGAGTTCTCAAAGAATAATATCCTAAGTCAGGCTGCTCAAGCTATGCTTGCACAAGCAAACCAACAGCCACAACAAATTCTTCAACTATTAAGATAATAATAGTTGAAATAATTTTAATAAACAGTGTTCTAATAATTAGTTAGTAGGCTCAAAGAGCTTAACTACCAATGCAGTGGAACAGGGATGTCCACTTTAAAAATCAAGGAGGAATTTATTATGATAATTAACCACAACATGAGTGCAATGAATGCTAACAGGAACGTGAATATCAATTCTGCAAATGCTTCTAAATCAATGCAGAAATTATCTTCAGGTCTTAGAATCAACAATGCAGCAGATGATGCAGCAGGTCTTGCAATATCAGAAAAAATGAGAGGCCAAATTAGAGGATTAGATCAAGGTTCAAGAAATGCTCAAGATGGTATATCTTTAATCCAAACTGCTGAAGGGGCATTAAATGAAACTACAAGTATTCTTCAAAGAATGAGAGAACTCTCAGTTCAATCTGCAACTGCAACAAACACTACTGCAGATAGAAAAGCAATTGCTACTGAATTTAAGCAAATGCAATCTGAAGTTACAAGAATAGGAAATCAAACAGAATTTAATACTAAAGCATTATTGGATGGTGCTTTTAGTGGTGGTACCGCTGGATTAGACTTCCAAATTGGAGCAAATGCAAGTCAAACAATTAACTTAAAAATAGAGGATATGACTGCAACTGGATTGGGAGTTGATACTGCAGTAATATTGGTAGATACAGCTACAAATGCACAGCTAGCAACTGCAGGATTAGACACTGCTTTAGCTTCAGTTTCAACAGAAAGAGCAAATCTTGGATCAGTGCAAAACAGATTAGAACATACAATTAATAATTTAAATACATCATCCGAAAACCTACAAACATCAGAATCAAGAATTAGAGATGTTGATATGGCAAAAGAAATGTCAGAGTTCTCAAAGAACAATATCTTAAGTCAGGCTGCGCAGGCTATGCTTGCACAAGCAAACCAACAGCCACAACAAATTCTTCAACTATTAAGATAATAGTAGCTAAAAAAAGATAACAGAAATTATTTCTGTTATCTTTTTTATTAAAGTATTTTATAATTTATACGATATATTTAATAGGATGAAATCGTGGAGGACTTATTATGAATGGAATTAATAAAATATTATTAGAAGATATTAAAAAAAATATCTTGAATGATGATGAAAGATATATAATAGAAAATAGTAAGGACAATAAAAAAATATTAAAAATCAAGAAGGATGGTAAATTTTTATATTTAGGAAGTAAATATACAGTAGAAAGAGATATTGACAAGTTTAATGTTGATATTAATAAGATAACTTATAATAGTATTATTCTGATTTGGGGTTATGGAACAGGAGAACATATTATCGACTTACTAAAAAAAACAGATAATAGTAATAAAATTATTATTATTGAACCAGATGAAAAAGTATTAATAGAAAACTTGTTGTGTAATAATCTTGATATAATACTACAGTATGATAGGGTTTTTTTATTTTCTTATAAAAAAGAAAATTTGAAACGATTTTTAAGTGGAAATATAAGCGAAATGGAAATTAACAATGTGAAACTTGTAAACTATGCAAATTATGAAAGAATATATGCTAAAGAATATAATGAATTTTGTGATAGTTTTATTGAGTTTGTAAATCATAAAAGAATACAGATAAATACGTCCTTACATTTTTCAAAACAATTTTTCACTTGTTTTATGAATAATATTAAGACAATAGAAAATAGTATTACAATAAATAAGCTTAAAAATAAATTTGAAAATAGACCAGCAATAGTGGTTTCGGCAGGTCCTTCTTTAGAAAAAAATATTTGTTTCTTAAGGGGAGTTCAGGATAAATTTATAATTATAACAGGTGGTAGAACACTAAAAACCCTTTTAG
>NZ_JBNMNU010000116.1:0-13818 GCF_051278035.1 Clostridium sp. | reverse complement strand
TCCCTTAGTAGATAGTTTCATTTCATCACCCCTTTAAAGTAGAGTGTTTTACTATACTTTCTAAGTATATAATATCAAACCCCACTAATCTTGTCAACTATAAATAATACTATTCTCCATTATTATTTCGATATACAATATAAATTATTTATTAATATGCTTTTTATTGTTAAGTAAAGATACAAGAAATCTTATATTAGTTGTTGAAGAATTTAACTATTTATAGTATAATTTAAAAAACTCTTTGGAGTAACAATTAATATCACCCACGTAGGCACATCACTTATGCGGTTTTTTATATTTTAAAGGGAGGCATTAAAAATGAAAAAAGAGATTGTAAAACCATCAATTTTACCTGGCTTTATGGAATTACTGCCAGCTGAACAAATTCAGTTTAACAAATTAGCAGACACAATAAGGGACACCTATGAAAGCTTTGGATTTATGCCTATAGATACACCAATAATAGAGAAATCAGAAATACTCCTTGCAAAAGGAGGCGGAGACACCGAGAAACAAATTTATAGATTCACAAAGGGCAGTAATGATTTATCCCTCAGATTTGACTTAACTGTTCCTCTAGCCAGGTACGTGGCTCAAAATTACAGTTCTTTAAGTTTCCCTTTTAGAAGGTACCAAATTGGTAAAGTATATAGAGGAGAGAGAAATCAAAAAGGTCGATTCCGTGAGTTTTACCAGTGCGATATTGATATTGTTGGAAATAACAATTTGAGCATTTTTAGTGATGCGGAAATACCTAGTATTATTTATTCTATATTTAATAATCTTGGCTTTAAAGATTTCACGATAAAAGTAAATAATAGAAAACTTTTAAACGGTTTTTTTGAATATTTAAAAATCCAAGATAAAGCTGAAGTTCTAAGAATTGTTGATAAAATAGATAAGATTGGCAAAGTCAATGCCATAGAAGAGTTACTCAGTAATGGTTTAAATAATGAAGTTGTAGAACAAATTTTCGAATTTATTAACTTGACTGGTAGCAACAAAGAAATTTTATTATTATTACAAAATTTAAATATTTGTAATACAAACTTTCAAGAGGGTTTGGAGGAGCTTTCAATAGTTTCTAAATATGTAGAATTGTTTGGTGTTCCACAGGAAAATTTCAAAATAGATTTAAAAATTTCAAGAGGTCTTGACTATTACACAGGCACCGTCTACGAAACATTTTTAAATGAATACCCTTCTATTGGTTCGGTGTGCTCAGGCGGACGATATGATAATTTAGCTGAGTATTATACCAAGCAAAAACTACCTGGAGTAGGAATATCAATCGGACTTACTAGACTATTTTATCAACTAAATGAAGTTGGATTTTTTAATAATAATAATAATAATAATAATAATAGCACTTCTATAACAAAAGCAATAGTAATCCCACTAGATAATAATAATATTGATTATGGAATTTCTATTGCAAAAGCCTTAAGGGCTAAGGGGGTAATTACAGAGATATACCTCGAAGACTCTAAACTTGTAAAAAAACTTAACTATACGAATAAATTAGGTATTCCTTTTGCAATTTTAATAGGTGATACAGAAACTGAAAATAAAACTGCAACTATAAAAAAAATGGTGACTGGTGAGCAAGTAACTGTTGATTTTAATGAGGTTTATGAAATAGTTAATGCATAACTCACATTACAAAAGCAATATATTTCAACAAATATATTGCTTTTGTAATGTGACTATTTAAGTAATCGTAAAAAAGGAGATTATTTATGGATTTAATTAGAAATACCAAGTGGTTAGAAGATATTAATTTCTTATGCTGCGAGCTTCCTAAAAAACATAAAAATCTATTTGCACAAAAGAATGAAAATGAGTTTTTAAGTGATATTTCTTTACTAAAAGCAAACGTTGACTACCTAAGCAACCATGAAATCAAATTGCAAATCGCTAAGATTATTGCATCAATAAAGGATGCGCACACCTCTGTTCCCTTACAAATTAATCTCTTGCTTCCCTTAAAATTGTATTGGTTTTCAGATGGTATATACGTTATATCAGCCCCTTTAGTTTACAAGGATATCCTATATTGTAAAATAACAAAAGTAAACGGAACTCCCATAGAAGATGTTATTAATATTTTAAAATCGATTATTTCATATGAGAATGAATCCTATCTAAATTCACAAATACCTAAATACTTACCCGCTATTGAAATTTTATATGATTTAGAACTTGTGAATGATATAGATAGTTTAGACTTAACATTTGAAGATGAAAAAGGAGCAATTGGTTGTCTAAAGATAACTCCTCTTCCTATAAAAGAATGTAGAGAAACATTACGTTCAATTGATAATTATTTAGTAAGTGCAGAAAAATTACCTCTTTACAGAAGAAACAATGACAAATATTACTGGTTTCAATACATATCTGTTCATAAAATAATTTATTTTAAATATAACGCTTGTAGGGACATGTTACACATAGATCTTTTTAATTTTTGCAAAAATTTAATGCTATTTATTAAAGAACACGATGTAAAAATACTTGTAATTGACCTGCGAAATAACTTTGGTGGTAACTCTACATTATTAGATCCCTTTATTGAGGATATTAAGCATTGTCATAAGATTAATAAGAAAGGCAACCTTTTTGTAATAGTAGGACGAGAGACCTTTTCTTCTGCCCTATTAAATGTATTTTCTTTAAAAGAAAATACCTCAGCAATATTTTTAGGCGAGCCCACTGGTGGAAAACCAAATTGTTATGGTGAGGTTCAGCGCTTTACATTAAAAAACTACGGTCTTACCGTTTGCTATTCTACTGAGTATTATAAAATTATTGAAGATGATACATTGCCCTCTTTTTATCCAGATGTTAATATAATTCTAACTATACAAGATTATTTCACTAATGGAGATCCCTGTTTTAAACATATTATTAATTATAAAGACTTATAAAATAATCATGTCCATGACTTTGCAGGTCTTATTAGTCACCTTTTCCTCTCACAGCTAATATTATATATTGTAAATAATTCTATTAGGAGGAGTATTGTGTCATCTAAAGGTAATAGTACAAGCTACAGAAATCTGATACTTGGCGCAAATAAAAAGGTGCCTTTAATAACCGGAAAAAGTGTTACCGCAATTAATTTCGATAATGCAGCAACTACCCCCCCCTTTAAATGTGTTATGAGTGATATTATAGATTTTGCTCCCTGGTATTCCTCCATTCATCGCGGGGAAGGATATAAGTCTAAACTAACTACTGGATTATATGAAGAGTCTAGAGATATTATCAGTGGTTTTGTGAATGCTGATTTTAATAATACTGTTATTTATGTTAAAAACTCCACAGAGGCCTTTAATAAGTTATCAAACTTATTATACGAGCCCAATAAAAAAAATGTTATTCTAACCACAGATATGGAACACCACTCAAATGATTTACCTTGGAGAGAAAAATTTATTATAGATTATATATCTGTAGATGATTCTGGCGAGTTATCCTTAGAAGATTTAAAATCTAAATTAAATAAATATAACGGTTATATAAAACTAGTTACGATTTCAGGTGCTTCAAATGTAACTGGTTATAAAAACCCAATTTACAATATAGCTAAATTGGTTCATAAATTTGGTTCAAAACTACTTGTAGACGGTGCACAATTAATACCACACGCTCCTTTTATCATGAATACTCAATATAATAAAGAATGTAATATAGATTTTTTAATCTTCTCTGCTCATAAAATGTATGCCCCTTTTGGCACAGGAGTATTAATTGGTCCCAAATGTATTTTGGATGAATGTGAACCTGATTTAGTAGGCGGCGGAACAGTAGATATTGTTACTCATGATTTTATAAAATGGAATGGATCTCCTGAACGTCATGAGGCCGGCTCTCCGAATGTTATGGGCTCTATAGCTCTTGCATCAGCTATTAAGTGTCTAAATAAAATTGGAATGGCTAATGTTGAGAACTTTGAAAAAAAATTAACTTCCTATGCTATAAGTCAAATCAAAAATATTCCAAATCTAAAAATTTATTGTGATACTTCTAAAGATGTTGACAGAGTTAGTATAATACCCTTTAATATTGATGGAATTCACCACTCCACAGTCGCCAAAATCCTTTCTTACGAATGGGGTATTTCAGTGAGAAGTGGGTGCTTTTGTGCTCAGCCTTACATTGTTAAGCTATTAAATATTTCAAGTGAGTCTATGCGCGATCATATAACTAATCCTGATTTGTACCGCCCTGGAATGGTTAGAATTAGTTTCGGACTATATAATACCCGCTCAGAAATTGATATATTAGCTTATGCACTAACTAAAATTTCATTAAACAGAAGTCATTATATTACTAAATATAATAACATGAAAAAAACTCTATTCGATGTATAACTGCTAGTGTCATTTGCCTTCAAATAAAAATAGTACACTTTATTGATTAGCTGAGATTACAAAAATACAAGTTTGATTATAAAATACTTGTATTTTTGTAATTCCAGATAACAATTTTGTGTACTATTCCCGTATTGGCTAATTTATTACTTCATATAAGTTGCTACTATTTCTCCATAATATACAGTATGGTAATTTCCATCTTTATAAGAACTTTCGGCCATGTCTTTTGACATAAATTGTGGATTCATATCCTGTTTATATACAATTTCACATTCATAATGAAGTTCACATTCACCTATTATAGGAGTATCAACATTTTTACTATCATCTAAGGTTAAATTACACTCCTTAAATTTATCAATATCTCTGCCTGATTTACTTCCACACACTGCTAACTCATTCTTTAGATCTTTACTTAAGGGTATGCTCACAGTAAAGTCATCTGAATTTTCTATAAGATCATGAGTATATCTTGACTTTCTTACCAAGACAGTAAATATAGGTCTATTCCATTCATATCCTACACTTCCCCAGCTTATAGTCATAGTGTTAATTTTATCACCAGATTTTACCGTTAAAAACGCACCCTGAGTATGTAAAAAACTCATACCTTTTTCTAAATTTTCCGTAAAATTAACTTTCATTGCAAACCCTCCGTTCTACGAATTCATTTATTCTATAAAAATAGTATTATTATAGGTACAGTTATTCCTGATAGTATTGTAGTTATAAATATGCACTGTGAAGCAAGCAAAGGATCCCCATTATATTTCTCTGCAATTATTGCAGCTGTTACTCCTGCTGGCATAGCCTCAAGTATAACGCATATATTTATTAACAACTCATCTACCTTTAGAAATTTCATTACCACATAAATAATTAATGGAACTACTAATAGTCTAACCATTGTAGCATAATATATAGACAAATCAGAAAAAATACTTTTAACCTTCATTTCCGCAAGCATTGACCCAATAATTATCATAGCTATTGGTGTAGTGGTAGATCCCACTAGTTTAAACGAAGCTTCAATAGGGATCGGTAATTCAATTGAAAACAGGAATAAAATCATACCAATAAATACGGCTATAAGAGCTGGATTTACTAGCACTTTTTTAACCGATTTTAAATCCTTTTCTCCGGTGTAGATCATTACGCCTACTGTCCACACAAAAATATTGAAGGGAATATTGAATATTGCCGCATAAAAAACGCCTACCCCTCCATAAATTGATTCAATAACTGGGTAACCCATAAATCCCACATTTGAAAAAATTGTTACAAACCTAAATACCTTTTGTTTATTTTCTGGAAACTTAAAGAATAATAATTTACTAATAAATATTAGACTTATATGTATCAAAAATGAGTATAATAAAATCTTTTGAGCATTGCTAACCATCTGTGCTTCATATTTAATATTAAAAGATGTAATTATCATAAATGGCAAAGTTATATTTATTAATAATTCCGACAAACCTCTATCAACTGCGTTACTTAGAAAATTTTTTTTCTTAGCGTAAAAACCCACCATTATAATAATGAATAATACGATTACTTGATTAATTAATTGGCTATTTTGCATTTCTATTCTCCTCAAAAATACTAGTAAAATAATATTACATATATTCCATTTTTCTATTTTTAAAATATACAGGTTTAAGGTTACATATTTCACATATACTATTAGCTAGTTTAAAGTTTCGCCCAACATGTTCTGCATGATGTGCATCGGAACCTATAGTAACATATTTCCCCCCTTTTTTATTGTACGTACTATAAATATGAATTAAATTATTATATGCTTCTTTATTGCCCAGTCTCCTAGTGTTTAGTTCTATTACTTTTTCATTACTAACTATAGTATTTAACACTTCATCTATATATTTATTAAATTCTTCGTAATGTATTTCCTTATCGTAAAATGTAGCATATCTAGATATATAATCAATATGACCTAAACTATCAATAAAGTCATACTGTTTGATGCAATCAATCATACTTCCAAAATATTGTTCAAAAGAGTCTTTCTTACTTTTACCCTCATAAAATTTCGGATAGTATATATCTTGTCCATCAGCTACATGTATGGATCCGATTATATAATCAAAAGGATACTTACTTGCTATAGCTCTATTTTCATCTAGGCAATTTAATTGCATGCCGATTTCAATTCCAAGCATAAATTTATTACTCTTATACTTGTCATAGTCATTAAAATACTTATCTATATCAAAGTTGAAATCTTCTCCTGTTGGAAAATTTAAATCTAAATGCTCTGTAATAGTCATTCCTATGCCGATATTTTTAGAATGTTCCAGACCATGCTGAATTTTCATTTGAGAGTCTAGTGAAAATTCTGTATGTATATGCGAATCAATCATAAGGTTACCTCCTAAATCTTCTATAAGTGGTATGAAAAATTTATCTTTTACAATTATACCATAGTTTGCATATATACAATTTAAAGTTAAATATATTAGTAATAATTAATTATAAGACAAAAAGGAATTACTAAGATGTAATCCCTTTTCTCTTCTTATAATTCTTTAGTGTTTTTGTGATCTACAACAAAAGCTTCACCCTTCTTCATTAAAATATGCCCGGAACTATAAGGAGCACCTTCCACTGTTATATAAACCTTTTTTACCATATAATAATCACCCAGTGTATTAGTAATACATTGAAGTATCTGGCTTTCATAACCACTTCCAGCATTCATTTCCTGCGTAAATTCTTTTGAAAAGTCAACATACACCATATTATCCTTATTCAAATAAAGACTTTTTATTGTTGTGTTAGCGCTAATTAATTTCCCTTCATTCTTATTCGGAGCTTTCTTAAAATAGTTTTCAAATTCTTTTTTTGTTATATCATTCGTATTAAAAGAAAGGGTTTTTTCTGTGATATAATTGAAACTGTCATTCCCATTTGGATAATAGAATTTTACTGTTTGAACAAAGGGAACGTTATTCTCCATCTTACTTAATGAAGAACTTACCTCGTAATTTTTCTCACCTGTGAATAAGGTCTTAACGAGTCCAATATTTGGTGCGTAATATTCTTTGTTTGTATTTTCTTTTCTTACAGTTGTGACTTCTAAACATTCATAACTTGCTAGTGGAGTTTTTATAGCAACTTTAAGATTTGTGATACTTCGTTTACTTCCATCTGACAATGTCCAAGAATTACCTTTTATAAGTGGCTCCTTTAATAAAACATCATTTTCATTACTCTTTGAAGTAACATCTTCTCTATAATAATTTTCTCCCTTAGAATATATACGTTTTAATTCTCCATCACTGTTTTCCAGTACTTGCACCGTCTCTGTACCACCATTATTAACTCTAATCTGCTGGCGATTTCCTCTTAAATAGTCCACAAACACTGAATAGGTTGCATATTCATTACCTTCTCCAGCATACGTATACTTTATGCTCTCTTTAAACGGGTAGTAATCACCTATATTAGCCGTGACAACAGTTTCTTTCGAACTATTTTTTTGGGGCTTAGAGTTACCTGTATTTTCTGGAGGTGATACTTTGCTTGTTAATCCATTGCCACAACCAGTTAGCAACGCAAATGTAAGGAATAATAATATAACACAAGTGTGTTTTTTCATAGTGCCACATACCTCCTGTATTTTTTATGTATTTTGATTTTAAAATCTCATTACAAATAAGTTTATTCTATAATACCATAATTTATTTCACTTTAAGTATAAGACGATAGTAAAGTGTAAAAAGTTACTTAAATTTAAATAATAAACACCTAGAAAATATAAAATACTTTCTAGATGTTATCAGTTATAATCATCTAACTTCAGTAATTGAAATTTATCGTGGCACAACCGTATGGTTTGTCTTAAGTATATCTCCTCCACCAGAGATCGTCGCATCATAAGTTCCAGCAATTGTTTTCACATTGACGATCCAGTTGAATGTTGTCATTCCTATCCCATCTGTTTTGCGCCATTGAATAACGGGTATTGTTTTGTCTTTTATTTTATAAGAAGTCGTAATGTTATACCTAGTATTGGGTATTCCTTGTATTGTTATAAGACCGGTTTCCCCGCGCTTAACAACGGATACAGCGTTTATAATTTTCAATTTACCTTGAGATATCATTGGTTGTTTTTGAGACATGTTAAAAACTTGAACTACAGGTGTTGTACCAAAAACCCCATAGAATCCAATGATACATACACCTAAAAATATAATACATGCTGCCTTGATTTTCATAAAATCACCTCTTAATATATATAATACCCAGATTTATATATATTATTTGGCACCACCTAATATTAAGTTCTTCACACACATCAAATGTAAATTATTACTAATTATTCTAATATCCTATAAGTCATTATTTACTACAATTCCAATTTGTTAAGTATATCCTTAAGTAACTTTAACTCATCCGTTGTAAGAGTCAGCCCTTTACCCATCTTCTCATGCTCAGGTGACCAGTCTCTAATATCATACTTTGCTTCTTTATCATTCCAGCTTATTAAATTCAACTCTTTTTTCCACATTTTAGAAGATTCTGATAGAGAACCTAGGGTTTCTTTTATTTCATATTTAATCTCTGCCATTTTTACACATCCTAACAATAAATTTTTTTAAACATTATTACTAACATTAAAAACTTGATTCTATTATATAATATATTCTTATGTTATTGTAGAATTAATTTTAGTTTAAGTCTGCTGGAAAAATAAGTCCTATCTGTTTTCTTGTTTCATCCATTGTCTCCATCACCCATTTAGAAGTCTGTAGTAAATTAGAGCACCCCTCCATATCAACGTTTTTAATAGTGCTTATAAAACTTCCAATTTCATAGCACATATCATGCTCTTCATGAAATTGTGTTAGATCTTCTTCTTTTCCATCTCTAAAAACTATTTTTACCTTTTCAAATTTATTAATATTTTCTATAACTATATTCCCCTCTTCTCCTTGAATTTCTGAAGGTAATTTTGAATTCGTTATTTTTGAGTACATAACTACAGCATCCATTTCGTCATACTTAAATGTTATGCTACCCTCTCCATCAACACCAGATTCAAGAATTAAAGCATTTGCTTTTATTTCCTTTGGTTTACCAAATAAATTTATCATAGGATTAATACAATAAACTCCTATGTCCATTAAAGCACCATTAGATAGTTTTTGATTAAATGCATTTAACACTATTCCTTCCCTATATTTATCATACCTTGAAGAATACTGACAATAGCTTGCAAAATATTTTCTTACCTTACCTATTCTATGTAGATTATCTTTAATAATTTTAAAATTAGGCAGTTGTGTTGTCTTCATAGCCTCCATTAAAATAACCTGATTGTCTTTTGCAGCTTCTATCATACTAATTACCTCTTTTGTATTTGAAGCAAAAGCTTTTTCACATAATACATGTTTTTTATTGTTTAAAAACAATATGGCTTGCTCTGAATGAATGGCATTTGGCGATGCAATGTACACAGCATCAATTAAATCGCTTTTTGCCATTTCATTTAAATCTGTAAAAACATATTCTGCATTATGTTTTTCTGCAAACTCCTTACCTTTTTCTTCACTTCTTGAATATACGGCTGTTAAAACAAAATCACTAACTTGCGCTGCTCCATTTAAAAACCAATCTGTAATATTACTTGTTCCTATAACTCCAAATCTTATAACTTCCTTATTCATTAAATCCCCTCCTATTTTCCTATATATTTTTCTTCATAGTAATCGACTCTGTATTACAACTAATAAGATTTATTAAATCCTTTGGTGACATTTCAATTTGATGACCTATTTTCCCACCACTGATAATGAACGTATTAAGTGATGTACACGCGCTATCTAAAACAGTTTTATACTCTTTTTTCATTCCTATTGGTGAGCAACCTCCACGAACATAACCTGTTACCTTATTAATGTCTGAAACCATAATCATATCAATAGTTTTTTTGCCCACTGCTCTTGCTGCCGCCTTTAAGTCAAGTTCATCCGCAACAGGAATTACAAAAACAAAATATTCTCTGCTTCCCGCCTTAGTCACAAGTGTCTTATATACCTGGCTCACAGACTGCCCCATTTTTAGTGCAACGGATATACCATCTATTAATCCATCGCTATGATCATATGTATATGCATTATATGGAATTCCAGCCTTATCAAGAATTCTCATGGCATTTGTCTTAATTTTATCCAATGTTTATCCCTCATTTCACTTTTAGCTTCAATAATAACATAGTATAAGCCTAATAATCTATACATCTATATATATTTTTGATTTAAAGTTTACTTAAAATATAAAACCCCCTATAAGAGTGAACCTTTGAACATTGGTTCGAGTTAAATTTTTATGTTATACTTTATTAGAGTTAAAATTAGGAGGCAAAATAATGGCAAATATATTGAGATTTCCAAAAAAACAACTAGAGAAAACTTTAAAAAACTTTGCAAAAAAAGAAAGTTTAGGTTCAAATGATATATCTGAATGGATACGACTTATAAAAGATTTTATATATGAATTTGATTTAAATTCTGAAGTTAATGAAGAAGGCACACTTTCCATCACAACTAATAAGGAAGAACAAGTTGTAATTGAAAAAATGATGCATGTATTAGAAGGCACAAAAACTTCTTTTAATTATATTTTTGATGGTAATATTACTTACATAGAAGAAGACTAAACATAAAAAAAAGTACGAATTATTATAATTCGTACTTTTTATATACATTCTATTAGCTACTATGATTTACTAAGGAACTAGACCAACTATTAAATTTGGAGCAGCATGTACACCATTTACCTTGCATTTAAACATTTTAGTATATAAATTGATTAATATGGTTGTTTAGCAGGAATTTCGAGATCAAAATAGAATGCTTTTACATAAAATTTACAAATAAAAGAGGAAATCAAACATAATAAGTTGAAGTATATATATAATACTTTTTATTTGAAAAACATAATAATTGTATGTTTTAGATAATTATTATAATAGGAGGAGATTTTTTATGAAGGATAACCATAAGAAAAAAAACAATATAAAAATATTGGACATTGACCCCTATCTCAAACCCTTTGAAAAAGATATTAGCTTAAGAGTAAATCGATATGAAGAAACTAAAAAGGTCTTGCTTTCTAACTATTCTAATTTTAAATCCCTTGCAAATGGAAACTTGTTTTATGGCTTCCATCGCTGCGATGGAGGTTGGTATTATAGGGAATGGGCACCAGCTGCGCAGGCTCTATATCTAATTGGAGATTTTAATTTTTGGAATTCTGAGTCCCATCCCTTAAAAAAAATAGGGAATGGTAATTGGGAAATATTTTTAAGCGGTAGTAATGCCCTTAAACATTTGTCAAATGTAAAGGTTAGGATAGTGGCCAAAGGTGAATCCAAAGATAGACTTCCACTTTACATTAAAAGAACAGTACAAAATCCAGTTACTAAAGATTTTATCGGTCAAATATGGCAGCCAGATATTCCTTTTGTTTGGAAAGATAGCGACTTTCAAGTGGATCATTCAAAACCATTACTTATATATGAAACTCATGTTGGTATGGCTCAAGAAAAAGAAGATATGGGTACTTTTAAAGAATTCACGCAAAATATACTTCCTAGAATAAAATCAGAAGGATATAACACTATACAACTTATGGCAATTATGCAACATCCATACTATGCTTCTTTCGGTTATCAAGTATCAAACTTCTTTGCAGTTTCGTCTTGGTTCGGTACTCCAGATGAACTAAAGCTATTAATTAATACAGCCCACTCCATGGGGCTTACAGTATTACTTGATTTGGTACATTCTCATGCTATTAAAAATATAGCAGAAGGAATAAACGAATTTGATGGAACGGACTATCAGTTTTTTCATACCGGAAGCAAAGGAAGTCATCCTGCTTGGGACACAAAACTGTTTAATTATGGTAAGCCAGAAGTTATTCATTTTCTATTGTCCAACATTAAGTTTTGGCTTGAAGAATATCATTTTGATGGGTATCGCTTTGACGGCGTATCTTCAATGTTATATCATCACCAAGGTTTAGGGGTAGCTTTTACTGATTATAGCAAATACTTTGGTGAGGATACAGATGTAGAAGCAATCACATATCTTCAATTTGCCAATGACTTAGTTAGAGAAGTTAGAGCCGATGCAATTACAATTGCTGAGGATATGAGTGGTATGCCGGGTATAGCCCTTCCTGTAGGCTATGGCGGAATAGGTTTTGATTACCGCTTATCTATGGGAATACCAGATCTTTGGGTGAAAATACTCAAGGAACGTACTGATGAGAATTGGAGCATGAGACAGTTATGGTATGAACTAACTAATAGACGTCCCCTGGAAAAATGTATTGGCTATGCCGAATCTCATGACCAAGCCCTAGTAGGCGACAAAACTTTAATGTTTCGTTTAGCAGGTCCTGCAATGTATAACCACATGTTAAAAACAGATAATAACTCCATTATAAATAGAGCTGTTGAAATAATTAAATTAATTAAATTTCTCACTATATCTTTAGGGGGTGAAGGATATTTAAATTTTATGGGCAATGAATTTGGTCACCCCGAATGGATTGATTTTCCAAGAGAAGGTAATAATTGGAGTTTCCATTATGCAAGACGACAATGGAGTTTAATAGATAATAAAAATCTAGTTTATGATTACTTGTTGATTTTTGATAAAGAAACGTTAACTTTCTTTAAGTCACATAATATATTGGGAGCGAGTGATTTGATGAATCTTTGGAGTGATGAGGATTTAAATTTACTTGCCTTTAGAAAAAGTGGATTAATATTCTTATTTAATTTTAATCCAACAAAATCTTTCGAAGAATATGAACTTCCAACTGCGGAGATTGGTAAATACAAAGTTATATTTAACAGTGACCAAAAAATATTTGGTGGATATGATAGAATATCTTCAAATTATATTTATGACACAAAAATTTTACACGGTAAAGACAATAAAATTGGAATCACAATTTATTCCCCAAGTAGAACAGTGCTAGTTCTAAAAAAATTATAAATAAAACTGCTGGAATATACTCCAGCAGTCCATCTTACTATAAATGATATATGATAAGTTCTATTTTACCAAAAGGTAATTCTATTGGAAGCACATATGTAGTACAAATTGTGTTATCAAAACAAATTGACTGTGGTTCCATCTCTAATTCTACTCCAATTTTAGACATAGCTACAAGATATAATCCATTATTTAAATTCAAAAATTCACCTACAGAATCTTTAGCCAATTCACTTATACTAACTAATTCTTCCTCTGCATATATAGAAGCTAGTTTTACAAACACATCTTGCTCCGCATTTCGACCATGTTTTGAAATTCATCTCTGCATGTCCATGAGATCTCCCAGGGTAAGACAATTCACTTTCATTCCATGAACCCACATTCTTTACACCTAC
>NZ_JBNMNU010000115.1:0-13826 GCF_051278035.1 Clostridium sp. | reverse complement strand
TTTATTGCATTTATTTGTTCTCCATTATTTGCTAAAGCCTCAAGTTTAGGAAGATCTTCAGTTTCATTTTTTTCAACCACTATATTTCCTGCAGCAATGTATTTTTCAAGTTCTCCATAATACTCAAAGTTTTGATTGTATAAGTTTTCAAGTGCTAGATTAGAATTGTTTATCTCAGCCTTATATCCACTAAGCCCCGTATATATTTTATCTATCTCTCCTCCAATGGTTTTATACTTACCTAGCATTTTTTCTATGGCCTGACTTGGTTTACTAAAAAGCTTTGCAAAAAATCCAGTTTTGGCCTCCTCGAAATCTTGCTTATCAAATTTTTTCATTATACTTGTAAGTTCTTTTATCATAACGCCTGAGTTTTCTACGCTACTGGATTTAATAGAATTTAATATTTGATCAGCAAATTTGGATATTTGCTGAGCTGGTTCATTTCCAAATTCTAATACTGCGTTTGCATCTTTAATGTTTATATTAGATGCAATTTGTTTCACTTGTGGTGAAACTTTAAGTTGATTACTTATGCTTTTAGCCTTTTGTTCAATATTCTCATCGTCAATTACAAGTATTCCATCGTTTTTTTCCATGTTAATCACTCCTCTACCTATTTTAATAATGTATTTTTCAGATTTTCATGCTATTACATAAAAATCAATATTAACTCTCTAGTATCAGCTACCAAACCAGCCTTCAAAAAAGCCTTTTTTCTTCTTCACATACTCTTTAAACCGTAATTTAAAAGTCATATTTTCTAGTCTATGAATGTCGTATTGTTCTGAATAAATAAAATTTTCTATATCATTATATCCTGATGGGTTATATATAATTATATCTATTGCCATGGAATTCATAAAGGTAAGCATTATACAGTCTTCAAAAGATAAGTTTCCATTTTCTTCATTGTTGTAAATTATTATCTTAGGTACCTCTTCTGAATAATCATAGGATTGTAAAAGTTCAAGTATTTCTACATCTAGATTTATAAGTACTGAAAAAATATCCACTTGCAAATCTCTTGAATCTTCCTGTTCAACGTTTATTATTACTGGACTTAAGCATAACTCTTTGATTTTCTCTGCCATAGTTTTTTGAAGTCCAGATCGAAGGTCCTTATACTTCCACCAGGATGAATTAATCATTTCAGATGTATCAAATTGCGAGAAAATATTATTTGGGTATATCTGATTAAACTTTCCATATTCCAAATGTACTATGCCCATTATAGGAAGTTTATTATAAAACCTAGTGAATTTTTGGGCTGTCACCATGCTTATTTCCCTAAAATAGGAATCAATGTTCGCGTGGGTACCACAAATTTTCGAGAACATGTTTGGTATAACTACAGTTGAACCTTTGACTTTAAAACCTTCCCTTATAGATGCTTTTTCCTTCATCCATATATATATCTCTTCGTAAGTAGTATGAAGAGTTACGCACTGCAGATTATAATCAGCAAACTGCCATGGCCTATAAAAACCAGATTCATCTGTGAACAATGTTCTATTAAGCTCTTCCTTAGCACTAAAAGCCGTGGTCTTGATTCTATCTTCATTACTAGTAGGAAAAGGTTTTATGACCACCT
Source organism: Clostridium sp. (assembly GCF_051278035.1). Lineage (GTDB taxonomy): Bacteria > Bacillota > Clostridia > Clostridiales > Clostridiaceae > Clostridium_AD. Next base: position 12,232 of record NZ_JBNMNU010000115.1, on the reverse strand, counting down.
TGCTGTCGTAAACAATTTCCTTAGAAAAAGCATTATATTTATCTATTTCATGGAAGGCTCCTGAATTATTCGGATTAAAATATAAAACATCACAACCCAAAGTTGATAGTAATATCAGATAAAACACTTCAGTTTTTGAAATCTCTCCATAAAACACTATCTTGGGATTATTACCACTATAGTCAAATGTCTCGAACAAATCCACAGAATAAATATTAATCCAATAAATTATATAATTTATAATAACTTTAATATCATCCCGCTTTACTCCGTCATTACTCTTAATATAATATTCCATGAGACCCTTTAGATTATTTTTAATTTGCTTTAGCAAAATTTCATTTGATATATTCGGAAAAAGTTCATTATCGCTTATTGAATTTATAATTACTGAAATATCTATAATTTCCATTTGCAATGTTCTGGTCCAAATAGAATTTAACTTATCCTGCAAACTTATGCTAATATCCTTATCTAACCCTTCATTAAATCTTTTATAACATGGCCCTATTTTCTTAAGTTCATTATCTAATTTATACAGACTTTCATAGTAGTCGTCCTCATTACTTTTTATACCTATAAATCTATAAAAGTAACATGGAATAAACACAACATTAGAATTATATTGGAATTTATCTCTTTTACAAACCTGTATTTTTAAACTGTTAATAATGTCTTCATTAATATCTAAATTGACACTGTGAATCTCTAAATTATTCAAACCCTGTTTTTCCATATTCACCTTACCTCTTCAAATTGTTTTTATTGTAAATATAGTTTTTTCTCAATAATAAGTATACCATATTAATCACATGTTTTTCGTTATATTATAGTGAAAAATATCCATTTAATAATAGAGATATCTTATTGTTAGAATAGTGCAACTTTATTTACCAACTACTTTTTTCTCTAAAAGCGTATTTTTATTCATGCAAATGGTGTAATATATATATGATAGTTGATTTTATATTTACTTAATAAAAATTTTACATATATTCTAATGATAAATATAATTTCGTTCTATAATTATCAATACAAGTACAAGGAGGTTTATTATGGGACTTTTAACTTTCAAAAAAGGCATTCATCCTAATGATAGAAAAGACTTAAGTATGCACAAAGCAATCCAAGATTTGCTTCCAAAGGGCAACTTAGTATTTCCTATGGCACAACATATAGGAGCACCTTGCGACCCTTTAGTAAAAAAGGGTGACAGAGTACTAGTCGGACAAAAAATAGGTGAATCTAAGGCCTTTGTATCCGCACCAATTTATTCAAGTGTATCTGGAACTGTTAAGGAAGTTGCACAAAGATTACATACTAATGGAACCATGGTAATGTGTGTTATTGTCGAAAATGATAACACATACGAAGAAGTACTTACTAATGTTCCGAACAAAGATTATGAAAAGCTATCTAAAAATGAACTAGTAGCTATCATAAAAAATGCCGGCATCGTTGGCATGGGGGGCGCAGGTTTCCCTACACATATTAAGCTTACTCCTCCTGAGGGAAAAGAAATCGACAGTATTATAATAAATGCTGCAGAGTGTGAACCTTATTTAACCTGTGATTACAGAATGCTACTAGAAAAAACTAATGAAATCGCAGAGGGCTTAAAAATTGTTCTTCAAATGTTTCCTGGCGTAAAAGGGTATATTGCAATAGAAAATAATAAACCTGATGCAATTGCTGCCATGGAAAAAGCCACAGAAAGTATTGAGAATGTACAAGTTACTACAATGGTTACAAAATATCCTCAAGGCGCAGAAAAACAATTGATTTATGCAATTACTGGTAGAGAGTTACCTTCTGGTAAACTTCCTGCAGATGTTTCATGCATAGTTCAAAATGTTGGTACTGTATATGAGATATATAACGCTGTGGTAAACGGTAAGCCCCTTACAGAGCGAGTTTTAACTGTAACTGGAGAAGCAATTAAGGAACCACTGAATTTAAGAGTAAAATTTGGTACTTCTTTTAGTGAAGTTATCGAAGCTGCTGGTGGATTCAAAGAGGAGCCTGTTAAAGTTATTGCAGGTGGACCTATGATGGGAATGGCACTAAGTTCTTTAGATGTCCCTGTAATAAAAGGAACATCTGGTATCCTTTGTTTAACAAAAGATCAAGCTAAACTAGAAGAAGAATCTAGTTGCATAAGATGCGGTAAATGCATGAGTGTTTGCCCAATGTTTTTAAATCCAACAAAACTTAGCTCTTTAGTTTTAAGAGGAGATTACGAGAATTTTGAAAAGCTGCATGGTATGGATTGTATTGAGTGTGCTTGTTGCTCATTTGCATGCCCAGCTAAACGTCATTTAACTCAAACTTGCCGTGAAGGCAAAAGAACAATAAATATCAATAGAAGAAAAAAATAGATAGAGGTGACTTATATGTATACAGTATCTTCATCCCCACACATTAAATCAAATGACTCTGTGCAGGGTATAATGAGAGACGTAATAATAGCATTATTACCTGCTACCTTTGCTGGGATATATTTCTTTGGATTACAAGCATTGTTAGTTACATTAGTATCTGTACTATCATGTATCGCAGCAGAAGCTTTATGGCAAAAACTTACTCACAGAAAAATCACAATTGGAGACCTTAGTGCTGTTGTTACTGGTTTGTTAATTGCTTTTAACATACCAGCAGCTGTTCCACTTTGGCTTCCAGCTGTCGGAGGATTTTTTGCAATAATTGTTGTAAAACAATTTTTCGGTGGAATAGGACAAAATATAATGAATCCAGCTTTGGCCGCTAGAGCATTTTTGCTTACATCTTGGCCAGTACATATGACTAATTTTACTGTTGATGGTGTTTCAACTGCTACGGCTCTTGGAATACTTAAAGAAGGTGGAGGAAATTTACCTAGCCTAATGAGCAATTTTATTGGCAATCAAGGTGGTTGTATTGGTGAAACATCTGTACTTGCACTTCTAATTGGTGCAGCATATTTACTATACAAAAAAATAATAAGCTGGCATATACCAGTATCATATATTGGTTCAGTATTTATTTTAACTTTCATATTTGGTAGAGACGGTTTAATGACCGGAAGTGCATTATATGAAGTTCTTTCTGGTGGCCTTATTCTCGGTGCTGTCTATATGGCAACTGATTATACAACTTCACCAATGGCAAAAAGTGGACAACTTATATTTGGTATTGGATGTGGGCTTTTAACCACAATAATCCGTATTTATGGTGGTTATGCTGAAGGCGTATCTTACGCTATATTAATAATGAGCTTATTCGTTCCATTTATTGATAAATTTACTGCTCTACGTATTTTTGGGGAGGTGAAATAATTGAAGGAAAATATTAAATTAGGTTTAATTTTACTTTTAATCACAGGATTTGCAGGATTGTTACTAGGTGGTGCCTTCGAGATAACAAAAGGACCTATTGCTGCAACAGTTGCTGCTGATAGAAAAGCTGCCATGACAGAACTATTACCAACGGCTGATACTTTTGAGACAGCAGATGTAAAGCTTGATAGCAATGAAAAAATCTTTGAAGCTAATGTAGCCCTTAAGGGTAGTGAAATAGTTGGATATGCTATAAAAGTTGCACCAAACGGATATGGTGGCCCAATTGAAACAATGGTTGGTATATCATCTAGCGGAGAAGTTACTGGCATTAAGATTTTGGCACTGCTAGAAACTCCTGGTCTTGGTGCTAATGCTCCAAAGCCTGAATTTTCAGGTCAATATAAGAATAAACCTACAAAAGAGAAATTAGAAGTTATAAAAATAGACCCTACAAAAGAAAATCAAATACAAGCTATAACAGGGGCCACTATTACATCGAAAGCTGTAACACTCGGCGTTAACGATGCTGTTGATTTTTATAATTCTTCACTAAAAGGAGGTAAAAAGTAATGAGCGTAATTTCTGAAAGAATAAAAAACGGTATAGTTACCGAGAATCCAATATTTGTGCAAGTTCTAGCTATGTGCCCCACCCTAGCTGTTACCAGTAGCGTAGTGGATGCTTTAGGCATGGGCCTTGCATCTACAGTGACATTAATTGGTTCTAACGTTATCATATCAATGATAAGAAAGGTAGTTCCGGATAAAATTCGTATACCAGCTTACATCACGGTCATCGCTACTTTTGTTACAATAATACAATTTTTATTGCAAGGTTATATTCCATCTTTATACAAATCTCTTGGAATATTTATTCCACTTATAGTTGTTAACTGTATAATTCTTGGAAGAGCTGAAGCATATGCTGGAAAAAACAAAGTATTTCCTTCACTCTTTGATGCTATTGGAATGGGACTTGGTTTTACTATAGCATTAGGTGTTCTAGGAGCTGTTAGAGAATTACTAGGAGCGGGTTCATTACTAGGTTTTAGTGTATTTGGCAGTTCCTTTGAGCCTGCTATAATGATGGTATTAGCTCCTGGAGCTTTCATTACCGTTGGAATTTTAATGGCTTTACTAAATCAAAAATCAATCAATGAAACAAATAAAGTTAATGATAAAATTGCACATTTCCATGAATTTGATCCTGTGACTGGTGAATGTTCCGGTTGTGGAGCTTGTTCACATAGTTGCAAAAAATAATTATTTAACTTATTAAGAAAGGTGGATTAAAATGGGACTTTTTTCAATTTTTATAAGTTCGTTTCTAGTAAATAACTACGTATTAGCTAAATTCCTTGGAATATGTTCTTTTCTTGGAGTTTCTAAAAAAACTGAAACTGCAAAAGGTATGGGATTGGCAGTAATATTTGTTATGATCTTATCCTCATTAATTACTTCCATAGTTTACAAAATTTTGGTTCTTTTGCACGTGACATTTCTATCAACTCTAGCCTTTGTGCTAGTTATTGCGTCACTCGTACAATTTGTTGAAATGGTTGTTAGGAAAACTCAGCCAGCTCTCCATAAAGCGCTTGGTATATTTCTTCCATTAATAACAACAAACTGTGCTGTTCTTGGTATGGCCCTTATAAACCTACAAGAAGGCTATACCATAATAGATGGCCTAGCTAATGCTCTTGGAGCAGGTCTAGGTTTCATGCTTGCAATTGTACTTCTTTCAGGACTAAGAGAAAGAATGGAAGATAATGATAATATGCCTTTAGCACTCAAAGGTCTACCTATTTCGCTGGTTACTGCAGGACTCATGTCTATCGCATTTTTAGGCTTTAGCGGTTTGGGGGGGCTTTAATAAATGGATATAAATAATTTAATTTACCCAGTAATAGCAATTGGAGGTATGGGACTTATATTTGGTGTGGTCCTTGGTTATGCCAATAAAAAATTCCACGTACCTGTAGATCCAAAAATACCACTAGTTAGAGCCGCACTGCCTAGCGCAAATTGCGGTGCATGCGGATATCCCGGTTGCGATGCTTATGCTGCAGCTGTAGTTCAAGGCGATGCAACTCTAAATTTATGTACAGTAGGTGGAAGTTCTGTTGCTGAAGAAATTGGAGAAATAATGGGCGTATCTGTTGAATCAGATAGTCCACAAGTTGCCTTTGTTAAATGTAAAGGAACTTGTAGTGTTGCAAAAGAAAAATATGTCTATGATGGAATTATGGATTGCCGTCAAGCAATTATTGCTCCCGGTGGTGGTCCTAAGGCTTGCTCAGATGGATGTATGGGTTTTGCTAGCTGTGTAAGGGCATGTGAGTTCAACGCCCTACATATCATAGATGGTGTAGCTGTTGTCTATAAGGATAACTGTGTAGCCTGTGGTGCATGTGTTACTATCTGTCCTAAGGATTTAATAGAGATGGTTCCAGCTTCTCAAGAAGTTCTTATTGAATGTAACTCAAAATCAAAGGGTAAATCAGTTAAAGACAATTGTTCTGTTGGATGCATAGGTTGTACCATGTGTGTTAAAGTTTGTCCTGAGGACGCAATTGTTATGGTTAATAACTTGGCCGTAATAGACTTTGAAAAATGTACACACTGTGGCGCATGTGCAGCTAAATGTCCTACAAAAGCAATCTCAAAACCTCTAAAAGATCGTGTCAACATAAGTGAGACTGCTACAAATAAAGAATAAACAAAAAAAAAGATACTAAGATTTTATAATCTTAGTATCTTTTTTTGTTCTTTTCTTTTTCTTTTCTTTATCTTCTCTCATTTCGAAAGTAATAGGATAGGAATGTTTGCCGAAGTGACTTGAATAAGAGACGAAAAAACATTGAAATTCCATCTAGAAATTCTTCTTTTGCGAATGTAAAATCCTCGTAAGCCTGACAGGAAGCCAGGCTAGCGAGCCCGAGCCAGGACGGCGAGTGTGAGCGCTAGAGCATTTTATATGAGCAAAAGATTAGATTTTCTTAATGGAATTTCACGTTTCGAGTTCTTATTCAAGGCACGTAGTCGAAATTCCCTATCCTATTTTAATATCGCTATTTTTTCTAATCTGTTTTTTAATATATTAGCTAGAATTCCTATAAAATACCCTGTAACAATAGCTGCAACTAGAAGATATGGTAAATATACATATATCTTTAAATCATTCAATATGAATGCATATACCATTAACTGTCCTATGTTATGAAACACTGCTCCACATACGCTTATTATAGGTATACTTAATTGATTTTTAAAATACTTGTAAAGTAATATCATTATAATATTACTTAAAAGTCCACCAGCAATGCTAAACATAAATGCTGACAAACCACCTCCAAACATAGAACCTAACATAGTTCTTAAAAACATTATTATCAATGCTTCTTTCCATCCTAGGAAAAGTAATGCTACTAAGGAGATAGAATTAGCAAGCCCTAATTTCATTCCTGGAAATAGCACTGGAATCTGGGCCTCAATTAAAAAAATAACCAGAGCCATTGCCACTAGACTACTAAGTAAAATCATTTTTTTAGTTTTTTTCATATTTCCACCTGCATCTTTTTTCATTTTAGTAAGTTGCACCATCAATTCCATTAATGTTTTCCCCATTGATACTAATCATAAGTTTGTTAGGTAAACATACAATCAGACCTCCTGGATCTGTTATTATTCCCATTTTAACACACTCTTGATGTAAACAATCTGAGTCATTCACCCTAATACTGCCATGCTTTACAAGTATAGTATTGTAATGTCCGTTTTCTGTTTTTATAGTAAATTCCTCTTCTTCAACAACTTTATTTAAATCAATAGTTCTAACTATCTTACTGCCACTCTTAATAACCGCAATTTTTTCTGAACCTTTAATTATATTTTTGTATATTAAAGTACCACCCACACTAATTACCATAGTAATTAAAAGTATTATTACAACTATTTTATCACCTTTCTTCATAAGTAAACCCCATGTCTATTAGATTAAAACTATCTTTTATACCTGAGGTAACATATATTTTTTTATTATCTGTTACAAAAATAGCTTCTACACCATCTATAGACTCTACTATTTTTTTTCCCTTCTCAAGACCAAGAATGTAAGTACTCGTAGATAGAACATCTCCATCTATTGATGCATCTGATATTATAGTAGTGCTAATAATACCATTTTCTGATGGGTATCCATCTTTAGGATCGAATATATGATGATACCTTTTTTTACCCACCATAAAAAATCTCTCATAATTACCTGATGTTACCACGGACTTGTCCGAAACACTAATAGTACCTAAGTATTCTCCTCTTGTGTCCAATGGATTTTGTATGCCTATATTCCAGTCAGTTCCATCTACTTTATGCCCCATTGCATAAATGTTACCACCTAAATTAATAATGGCACTGCTAATCTTATTTTCAAGCAAAATCCCCTTTATCTCATCAGCTGTATATCCCTTGGCTATAGCACCTAAATCTACAGCTTGACTGGCTCGTTTTAATTTTGCCGTAGACTCTTTATCATTTAAAATAATATCTTTATAGTCAACTAATTTTAATTTTTCATTGATTTCATCATCTGATGGAACTCTTTCCGCATCTGTACCTATCCCCCATAGCTTTACAATTGGTTCTATAGTTGGATCAAATGCCCCTTCAGTTAGTTTACTATACTTAACCGCTTTTTCTATCACTGAATATGTATCCGCGCTTAGCTTCTCAGCTGCAACGCCAGCTTTGGAATTTAATTTCGAGATCTCTGAAGTTTCAATATTAACAGACATTTTATTTTCTATTTCGTCCACCCTTTTAATGGCTCTTTCTGTTGCCTTTTCAGCATTGTTACCATAAACCTTTAAATCAACAATTGTGCCCATCATATATGTCTCTTTTTCAACAGGTTTAGTATTACCTTTACAGGCTACTAAAAATATTGAAAATGACAATAATAAAACAAAATAACTTTTTTTACGCCGATTTTTTATCATGTTCACCCCACTATCACATTTTAAATATATTTATTATAATATACCTAACTTAAAATTTCTAAATTCCACTTAATATTATAACACACTTACGTCCCATAGCACACAAAAAAAGTGCCAAAACGAAGCCTCAGCACTTTTAATAGTTATTGAATTATGTGAAAAGCTCTTTGTTTTCGCGTAATTTTACAAACACTATCACTGATAAACCGATGATTAAAATACAAATAGAATAGGCATCATTATTTTTGCCCAAAATTCTATGGCCTTTGATCACCATTTAGAATATACTCAATTTCCACTCCTATTTCGCGTCCTTTTTTATAAGAGTTAAGTCTATTTTGCGGTACCGAGTCTTTATATTTTTTCTCTCCCGATAGAAAATCAATGATTCCTTTTTTTGCACTTGTTACGTCTCCTACATGGTCTATTCCGTTAACTTCTTTTACTTTTGAATAATCCATTAATATTCCTCCCTATTGTTGTAAATACTGAGTATCAATATAGATTTCCCAATTTAAGAGTTTTAATGTATTAATTATTCAAAGTTTTTTTCCATTCCCTTTAAATAAATCGTACCCTTTAAGTATTATTTTCATATAATATTTTACAACACTTTATATATAATATTTTACATAATTAAAATAATACAAATTTACATATAATTCTACAAATTGCATATATGATAAACATATGTTATAATAACATAAATTTTATAGTATATAGCCAACTTTTAATAATTAAAGGGGATACTTATGGAAGATAATTTTAAGGACAGTTTAAGAAAAAATATGCTCCATCAAAGAAGAACTATGAGAACTCAGGATGTAAATACTTTTAGCCGTAAGATTATATCCACAATAATGGAATTGCCACAATTCATGAATTTCAAAAATATCATGTTGTACATAAGTTTCAATAATGAGGTGGATACGCACTCTCTCGCCACGTGGTGTTTAGCTAATGGCAAAACAGTAATTGCACCCTATTGTGTGCAAAAACAGCGAAAAATAGTACCTTTTGAAATTAAGAATTTTTCAAATGATCTTACTAAATCTACTTTTGGTGTTATGGAGCCAAAGCATAATATACTAAAGGAAGCTACCTTGCATAACATTGATTTAATAATAGTTCCTGGGGTAATATTTGATATACATTGCAATAGGATAGGATTTGGTGCAGGATATTACGATAGATTTTTGTGTAGAAAATCTAAAAGCACTGTTACAATTGGTATAGCATATGACTATCAAATTATTGATACTGTTCCCACCGATAAATATGATGTTCCCTTGGATTTCGTAATCACTGAAAAAAGAATAATATCACACTAATTTTGGAGGTGGACGCATTTGAAAAAAAGAATAGCTGCTTTCTTTGATATTGATGGCACCCTCTATAGGGAAGGCTTAATAACAGAGTTATTTAAAAAACTTATTAAAAGTGAAATAATCGATAATGATAGATGGTACAAAGAAGTAAAACCCTATTATGTTAAATGGGATAAGCGAATAGGAAATTATGACAACTACTTGCTTAAAATGGCCGATATTTATACTGAAGCCATAATTGGACTTCATAGATCTCAAATTGAATTTATTTCGAAACAAATTATAACACAAAAGGGAGATAGAGTTTATACCTACACCCGTGATAAAATTAAATGGCATAAAGACCAAGGTCACTTAGCTATAACAATATCCGGTAGTCCTATTGAACTTGTACGTGACGTGTCCCTAAAATACGGTTTTGATGATTATATAGGAACAAAATATGTGTTGAGTGAAAATGATATTTACACCGGCGACATTATTCCTATGTGGGATAGTGTTAGTAAACAATCTTCCATAGAAAATTTTGTTAGCAAATATAATATTGATTTGGACCAAAGTTATGCTTACGGAGATACTTCTGGAGATTTTACTATGTTAAATCTAGTTAAAAATCCCACGGCAATAAACCCTACTAAAGAACTTCTACTGAAAATCTTAGAGGACGAAAAGTTGAAAGAAAAAATCAACATAATTGTAGAAAGAAAAGATGTTGTTTATAAACTAAGTCCAGACCATATTGAAATATAACTTTCACTATTTCTATTATTTGTATATAATACCCTTTAATTTGATAAAAAACTACTATATAATAGTCTTATATAGTAGTTTTTTATTGAGAATTAGTATAAAATATATTACTTTAAAAGGAGCTAACTAATGCTTAGAGATTTATTTATTAACGGAACAATACTAATTTCCTTTATTTTTATAATTAGCCAGGTATTCAAAAGTAATTTTCTTAACTTAACGGTGTCTTATAAAGATAAATTTTTATTTGGGCTTACACAGGGAATACTAGGTATTATCTTAATGTTATTTACAATCAATATTACCACTGGAGTGATTCTTGATTTTCGTCATATAGCAATAGTGTTAGCCGCTCTTTATGGTGGTGCCTTTGCTTCAATAATTGCTGGAATCACAATTTCAATATTTAGAATAGTTTACTTTGGTGTTAGTTCTACTTCTGTAATAGCCGCCACTAGCATGTTCCTTATTGCTATTGCCTGTGCTATAGTATCAAAATTAAATATTAATAAATTCAAAAAGTTTATCTATATGAACTTTATAAGCTCCACTATTATAAGTTGTACCCTTTTAATAATTATTTCAGATCCAATAACGTTTCGTAATACCCTTATTTATTTTTGGCTAGCTTCTTTTTCTATTGGTATTCTAGCTTATTATATTTCCCATTACATGCATACCTCAATTACATTACTTAATAGACTCAAACAAGAATCAACCATTGATTTTCTTACTGGTTTAAATAACGTTAGACAATTCGATTATTCACTAAACCAATCATTCTTAGATGTAAAAGATAAGAATGAGCGTTTGTCTATACTAACTATCGATATAGATTTCTTTAAAAAAGTTAATGACACTTACGGTCATTTATCTGGAGATGCTGTATTACAGCAATTAGGAACCATCTTATCTACCTTCTGTAGAAGTTTTGATATTGTATCTAGAATTGGAGGAGAAGAATTTTCAGTTATACTTCCCGATTGTCCAAGTGATCAGTCTGTAGAAGTTGCAGAGCGCTTAAGAGTAGCTGTAGAAACCCATGAATTTATTATATCTAATGAGGTCAAAATAAATATTACTATTTCTATAGGGGCTGCTACTTATCCAGATAATGTAGCTAAATTAGATGACCTTATTAACCAGGCAGATACCGCATTATATTCGGCTAAACATAATGGAAGAAATAAGGTATGTCAGCCCTAATATTTTTCTTTGAATAATATAAAAACAGAATGGAAATTTTAATTTCCATTCTGTTTTTATATTATCTCTTGTTAGAAAATCTTTTTTTAGATGTTATCGTATAAAAAAACCATATAATTATTAAAATTAACATTGTTATATTTGTTATTATATCTTTTAATAAGGGTAACCCTTGTCCGAGGAACGTTCCAAATAGAATTATCCCGCCCATTAAAATCAGAACAATCTTATTTAGTTTTATATACTCATCTTTATTTACGCCCTTATATTTTTCACTATATTTCTTCTCAAAATTCAAGCCAGAAACAATAGCTGCAGCACCCATCATAATAAATATAATAGTAAACATACTATCACCGAGTCCCATTTCTAACCCCCCTCACTCCACTTTCCTTAAGTAAACACGGGAGTTACCGCCCATGCTCCTCAACGGAACCGTACGTGCCCTACTAAGGCATACGGCTCTTCACCTCATATTTCAATCATCTATAGAATAAGCTTACCTTTATTTGTGGTTCTAGTAACGGAAAAGTCTTAAGCAAACCATTATAGAATGTATCAACTGTGTAACTTCTTCTTTGACTTCTTCTATTAAGCCATTTAAACAGTAACCATTTGACTACAGTTTGATAACT
>NZ_JBNMNU010000114.1:0-13834 GCF_051278035.1 Clostridium sp. | reverse complement strand
AGGGGGTAATTATAACCTAGGTTTTGAAATAATTTTGGATTATGCTCATTCGCCGGATGGACTCGAGAATATACTTAAAACTGCTAGAGGATTTACAAAATCTAAACTTATAAGTGTCTTTGGTTGCGGTGGAGATAGAGATAAAACTAAAAGACCTATAATGGGCAAGATAGGAACTGATTTAAGTGATTACAGTGTAATAACATCTGATAATCCAAGAAATGAAGAGCCACTAGAAATAATTAAAGATGTAGTATGCGAAATCCAAAAGCAGAATTTCGAAATAATAGAGAATAGACGCGAAGCTATAAAGAGGGCAATAGAAATTGCAGAGAAAGATGATGTTATTGTTATTGCAGGAAAAGGACACGAGGATTATCAGGTTTTAAAAGGTAAAACCATACATTTTGATGAGCGGGAAGTTGTTTTTGAGATAATAAAGGAGATATTCTAGATGGAGTACATTAGTCGTGACGAGATAGTACAGGCAACAGGGGGAGAACTAATAGTCAAAGGGGAAGACTTGCTATATAACAACGTTAGCATAGATACAAGAGCTATTAGTGATAATGATATCTTTATAGCTTTAAAAGGCGAAAATTTTAATGCTAACGATTTTATTTTAGAAGCCAGTAAAAAAGGAGCTTCACTTTGCATAATAGATGAAATAAAGTTTCAAGGTGTAGATTGGGACGCGAAAACCTCTGTAATTGTAGTAGAGGATACTAATAAGGCTATAATGCAACTAGCAAAGTTTTATATAGATAAGTTGAATTTAAAGGTAGTGGGCATTACCGGTTCTACCGGTAAAACATCCACAAAGGACTTGGTCTCAGCGGTTTTAAGCTCGAAATTTAAAGTGTTTAAGACGCTAGGAAATTTTAATAATGAAATAGGACTCCCTATGATGATATTTAAGCTTAATAAAACTTACGATGTTGCTATACTTGAAATGGGTATGAGTGATTTTGGAGAGATTCATAGGTTATGTGATGTAGCTAGGCCTGATATTGCAATTATTACCAACATTGGAATGTCTCACATTGAAAATCTTAAAACTAGAGAAAATATTTTGAAAGCCAAAATGGAGGTAACAGATTTTTTTGATGATGATAGTGTTTTAATTGTTAACTCAGATAATGATTTGTTAGAAGAGGTAAAAACGTCGAAATATAAGCTTATAAGAACAGGAATCGATTCAAGTGTTGATTACGGTGCATGCAATATAAATATTTATGAGTCGAAAATAACATTTAATATACTGGATGCAGGAAATGAAATAGATAAAGCAATTGAAGTGGATATACCTGGAAGACATAATGTTCTAAATTCGCTACTGGCAGTAGCCTCTGCTAGAGAAATGGGTATGAATTATAATGAAATTGCAGAAGGGTTTAAAAAACTGGAAGTTACATCTATGCGCTTAGATATAATAAAAGGAAAGAAATTCACTATAGTAAATGATTGTTATAATGCTAGTCCAGATTCAATGATAGCCGCAATTGATGTGCTTTGCAATATACAGGGGAAATCTAAAATTGCAATACTTGGTACTATGGGGGAACTGGGAGATAGTTCTTTTCAGGCTCATAAACAAGTGGGTGCTTATGCAAAAGAAAAAAATATTGATTTACTAATTACCATTGGTGAATTTAATAAGGCATATAGTGAAGGATTTGTGGATATAGATAAATATAGAAGTTTTGATACTTATGATGAAGTAAATTCCTTCCTAGAGGAAACTCTGTCTGGAAATGATGTTGTTTTGGTTAAAGCTTCAAGGGCTATGAAATTTGAGAGTATAGTAAATTGCCTAGGAAATATAAATTCTAAAGAGGTGATGGGATAATGAGTATAATTATTTATTCAGTTTTAATCGCATTTATTTTATCAATTATGCAAGGACCTTTGTTAATTCCCTTACTGCATAAACTTAAATTCGGCCAAAATATAAGGGAGGAGGGGCCTAGAAGTCATCTAAAAAAAGCAGGAACCCCTACTATGGGGGGTATTATATTCATGACTTCAACAATAATTACCATGTTAATTATTGTTAGACACGTTAATGATGAAGCTATGATTGTTCTATATTGTTTTGTAGCTTTTGGATTAATAGGACTTATTGATGATTTAATAAAAACAATACGTAAAAAAAATGAAGGACTTAGTTCTAAACAAAAGATGCTACTTATACTTGTGGTATCAGGTTTAATCGGTTATTATACTTCAATTAAAATAGGAACTGATATAATGATACCATTTCTAAATAGGCCCATAAATTTAGGGGTGTGGTATGTGCCTTTTATTATTGTATATTTTGCAGCTACAACAAATTCAGTTAATTTAACGGATGGATTAGATGGTCTAGCTACATGCATTACGATAGTAGTCATGACATTTTTTGCTTTGGTAAGTAATAGCCTAGCGAATTCTACTCTGGCGATATTCTGTGCAGCGCTTGCTGGCTCGCTATTAGGGTTTTTAAAATTCAACTCTTATAAAGCACAAATTTTTATGGGAGATATGGGGTCATTAGCACTTGGAGGAGCAGTAGCTGCAGTAGCTATGATACTAAAACAGCCCTTGCTTGTTATGATTGTAGGGGGAGTATATGTTTTAGAGGCTCTTTCGGTTATTATTCAAGTAGCGGTGTTTAAAGCTACAGGTAAGAGAGTATTTAAAATGTCCCCAATTCATCATCATTTTGAGCTGAGTGGATGGCATGAAACTAAAATTGTTGCAGTATTTTCTATTGTAACAGTGATTTTATGTTTAGTTGGATTTCTATCTTTTCTCTAGTAGTGAAATAAGGAGTGTATAATATGAAAAAGTCTAATGTGAAAATGGGACAAATAGATTTTATGTTGTTTGCAACGGTAGTGCTTCTAGTAACCATAGGGGTATTAATGGTTTTTAGTGCCAGTTCATGGTATTCACTTGTGAAGCTAGATGATCCTGACTATTATTTTAAAAAACAAATGATGTGGGCAGTTCTGGGTTTTATTTTTATGGCTATAGCTATTAAAGTTGATTATCATAAGTATAAAAAACATACTGGTATTATTATGATAGGAACAATGGTATTATTACTTGCCGTATTTGCATTCCAAGACATTAACGGTGCTAGGCGATGGATTCAGCTTGGCTTTGTAAATGTTCAACCATCCGAAATCGCAAAATACGCCATTGTATTATTTATGGCTAAAAGTTTAGACTTAAAGGGAGAAAAAGTTAAAAGCTTTTCTAAGGGCATATTGCCATACCTATTAATTTCTGGGTTTTATGCAGGCGTAATTTTGATGGAGCCAAATTTAAGTATTGCATCTATTATAATGATTGTTACTGTAGTTATATTATTTGCGGTAGGGGCAAGACTCAAACACCTTTTTGCCATAGGTGGGTCCCTAGTGGCGGCAGTTGCAGTTTTAACAATTACAGCTGATTATAGAATGAAAAGACTTACGAGTTTTATGGATCCATTTGCTGATAGTCAAGGTAAGGGATACCAGCTAGTTCAGTCACTTCTTGCCCTTGGGTCAGGAGGAGTTACTGGAGCTGGAATTGGGCAATCACGACAAAAGTGCCTGTACATACCTGAACCACATACGGATTTTATTTTTGCAATAATTGGTGAAGAATTAGGTCTGATCGGAGTTGTATTTATAATTTCACTGTTCCTTATCTTTGTATGGAGAGGTATTAAAGTAGCAGTTACAGCTAAAGATATGTATGGTACCATTTTAGCTATAGGAACTACGTCGGTCATTGCTGTTCAAGCAATTATTAATATTGCAGTAGTAACTGGGTCAATGCCAGTAACAGGTGTTCCACTTCCATTTATAAGCTATGGAGGCTCAGCTCTTGTTATTAATATGTTTGCAATGGGAATACTTTTAAATGTGTCAAGACAAACTGTAAATAGAAATTAATCTATTACTTAGAAGAAAGGCATGCAATTATGTATGCTTTTTTGTATTTATAGCCATTTTAAGGGAATAATATTAATTTTTTAGAAATACTAAAGAATACATCATAATATTAATGAAAAAAATTACATTAAGTGTTATTATGTATACAATAGATAAGTTTAAATTAAATTTGGATGTAATAATATATGTTATTAATCGAGGGGTAATAAATGAAAGACAAAAATAAAAGCATTGACAAAGGAAAGTATATAATAGCAAATAGTGAAAATTTATTAAAAAAAAGAAAAAAGAAAAAAAAAGTAAGGAACTTAATATTACTTGGAATAATTATGGTTTCTACTTTGATTACATTATGCTTTAAATTGCCTTATTTTAATATTACGCAAATTGAAATTGTGGGAAATGTAAATGTTCCTATCTCTAAAATTAATGAGCAGATTAACACTCATTTAAATACCAATATCTTTTACGCTAGCTTTGCGGATAGTAAGAGTGATATAGTAAAAAACCCTTATACTCTGGGAGTTACAATTAAAAAAAAATTGCCCAATAAAATTATAATACAAGTAGAAGAGAGAGTAGCTATTTTTTATGGGAAAGTAAAGGATACTTATTACATTATGGATAATGAAGGAGTATTACTAGAGAAAAGATCTAATATTAAAGACATGAACATAGTGAATTTAGGTGGTATTGATTTTAAAAATTCTAAGGTAGGAAATAGTGTTATATCCGATGATAGAAAAATTAATATTGCCAATAATATATCAAATATTATTAATGAGTATAGGAAGACTAAAAATAATATAATTATAAGTAGTGTAGATATAAATAATGTTTTAGATGTGAAAGTTTACTCAGGTAAAATGTGTATTAAATTTGGAACAACAGAAGACTTAGAAAACAAGTTTAATAAGGCGATAAATATCCTATCACAACCAAAATATAAAGCAGCCAAAGGATATTTAGATGTTAGTTTTAAAGGGCCACCAGTGGTTTTTATAGAATAGTAGAAGTAAAAGTATAGTAGTTAAAGAATTAACAATAAATATGTCCCTCACACAATAAGTAAGGAGGAAGTCTATGAAGAAATTTCGAGCGCAAATATCCATTGGTATAATATGTGCATTATTAGGGTTTATGGTAACCTACCAACTTAAAATGATAAATAAACAAAATTCGGCAATGGTAGATGCTAACAAGACTTCACCAGAAATTATAATTGAAAATCAGCAGTTAAAAAAGCAAATAGAAGAGACGAAAAAGAAAGTTGATGAATTAGAATCTAAAACAAAGGAATATGAAAGTGCTGCAAGTGGGATAGACCTACAAAGCAAGCTATTATACAAGGACTTAGAAGAGACAAGAATGCTTACTGGGGGCACTGAAGTGGTAGGTCCAGGTATAATAATTTACATAGATCCTAGGACTGACATTTTTGATAGTAGCCTTGGAGCACCAATTATAATCGACACGGATTTAGTTCATATAGTAAATGAATTAAACGCAGTAGATGCTGAAGCAATTTCCATTAATGGTATTAGGTTAACTTCCCGTAGTGCTATACGGACTGCAGGTAATGCAATTATTATAAATGATGAGAGAATTCCTTCTAATGAAAGAATTACGATTAAGGCAATCGGCAACAAGGTTGTTTTAGTTGGGGCTATTAAATTTTCAGGAACACTTTCATCTAATTTGATTGAAAATTTTGTAACAACAGCAACACCAACAGACAAAATACAAGTTCCTAAATATAGTAAAACATACAAATTTGAATATGCTAAACCAATAGAACAAGAAGAGAAATAAAATAGAGGTGATGAAATGGTAGCTTTTGTAGGATTATTAATAGGTATTATAATAGGGATTGTATGGAATGTGGATATTCCAGTCGCATTTTCTCCATATATTTCTGTAGCGATTTTTGCATGTTTAGATTCTGTATTTGGGGCGCTTCGTGGATCAATTTCTCATAATTTCAGAGCAGATATTTTCATATCAGGTTTTTTTGGGAATGCAGCACTGGCTGTAGGAATGGTATATTTAGGGGATAAACTCGGAATTCCAATTTATTTGGCTGCTGTTATCGTATTTGGTGGAAGAATATTTGATAACTTTGCAATTATAAGACGAATTTTAATAGACAAAACTAAATCCCACTCATGAGGTGATTAAATGAAAAATAATGAAGCTACCATATTTGTGTTTATCGCTTCAATAATTATAGGACTTCTTATAGCTATGAATCTTGGTTTTGAAGGTGAAAATAATTTTTTAGATGTAAAACAGTTCAATGAAGCCTATAATGAAAGAAGTGAATTGTATACTAAATTAAATAAGTTACAACGTCAATATTACAATATTAATTTAAAGTTTAAGAATTACGATAATAGTTATGACAAAGATTCTAAAATTTTAGAGGAAATACAAAAGGAAGTTATTTACAACAATTTAATTTTAGGGAAAAGTGATGTAGAAGGTCAAGGAGTTGTGATAACACTAGATGATGGTATAATAGATGAATATGATCCTAATAGAACTATAATTCATGACACCGATATTCTTTATGTGTTAAATGATCTCAAAAGCGCAGGTGCAGAAGCCATAGAAGTGAATGGTAACAGAATTGTTTATAATAATAATTTATGGTGTATTGGCTCTGCTATTAAGTTAAATGGTATTAATATTGTGGCACCTTTTTATATTAGTGCAATAGGAAACAAAGGTGTGCTTTATAATTATTTGACTTTAGAATATTCTCATGTAGTATCATTAAAGATGAGAGAAGCTAAGGTTAATATTGTTAAGGAAGATAATATTAAAATATTGGGATATACTGGTAAAATGGAATACCAGTTTATGGCTCCTATAACTAAAAAAGATTAATATAATTTAAAAATACATTCAAATATTGAAGGAGTTTCCTTATTCAATGAAGAATTAAAAGAAGAATGGGTTTTACAATTAATAATTGTAATGCACATAATAAAGAAGTGAGGAGGGATTGGTAATTGGCAATCGGTGAAGCTTATAACGAAATAATAAATGAAATTCCAAAAGAAGTAACACTTATATGTATTTCTAAAACTAGAGAAATAACTGAAATAAAAGAGGCTTATGCATCTGGAGCAAGAGATTTTGGAGAAAATAAAGTACAAGAATTAATGGAAAAGTTCGATAATATAAGTGAGGATGTTAGATGGCACTTTATAGGACATTTACAAAGGAATAAGGTTAAATATATTGTTGGAAAAGTTCATCTCATTCATTCTTTAGATAGCATACGATTACTTCGAGAAATAGAAAAACGTTATGGAGATGAAAATGAAATTGCTAACTTATTAATTCAAGTTAATATAGGTAGTGAAAGTGCAAAAAATGGCATAGAAGTTGAAGAATTAGTTCCGTTAATAAAAGCTTGTGAGAGCTGCAACAATGTTAAAATTAAAGGTCTAATGGCTACAATTCCAATTGGTGGAAGTGAAGATTGCAGAAGGTATTTTAGTCAGATGAAGACTATATTTGAAGATTTAAAAACATTTGAATATAAAAATGTTTCAATGGAATATTTATCTTTGGGCATGAGTTCTGATTATAAGGATGCAATAGAATCAGGAGCTAATATGATAAGACTTGGAGAGAGCATATTTGGAAAAAGAGATTATAAAAAACTGGAGGTATAAAATGAGTAATGTAATGAATAAGGTAATGGGTTTTTTTGGTATGGCTGACGAAGCTGAGGACGAAGTTCAAGAAATGGAAAATGAGGACGAAAACATGGATATTGAATCACTTATGAGTACAAACAAAAAACAAAGTAAAGTAGTAAATATACACACCGCATCGTCTGCAAAAGTGGTTATTATAAAACCAGAGGATTTTGATGAAGCAACTAATATAAGTGATAATTTAAAAGCTAGAAAAATAGTAGTAGTTAATACTACGGGACTTGAACTTAAAACTGGTCAAAGACTATTGGATTTTATTGGTGGAGCATGTTATGCATTAGGCGGAGAACTACAACAGATAGAAAAAGGTGTTTATATAATTTCTCCTTCGAATGTAGAAGTTGACAATGCATTAAAAAATGAACTAAGCTCAAAAGGAATTTTTAATTGGAATAAATAATTAGTAACCCGTAAAAAGGAATACAGGAGGTATAAAATTTGTTTTTTTATAGGTTTTTTAATTTGATTTTTAATGCGTTACAATGGACGATATTTATTGAGGTAATTTTATCTTGGGTTTATCCTAATCGTACAAATCAGTATATAGAACTATTGCATAAGATTACAGGACCTCATTTACTACCAGGCAGAAAAATCCAAGAAAAATATTTTGGTAATACGATGGTAGATTGGTCACCAATGATTGCACTTTTAATTTTAATGTTTGCAAAAGAAATTGTGCTGGGGCTACTCATATAAAATATTAGATTAAGGGAAGAGTTTAATGGATAAAACAAAATTTTTAAATAGTATAAATTGTGATGATAAAAATTTAATTTCTGGTATATTCAATAAAATTCAATTAGCAGAAAAAACAAATAAAACAGTATTTACTAGCGACTTTATATCGCCAGCTATATGGAATGAAATTTTAGATAAATGCAAAAATTATAGAGTGAAAGTTTTCACAAGTGGTATATTTAAAGATGCTGACAGGAGAATGCTAGCATTCTCGGTCATTGAAGAACCTAAAGATTATCCCATGAATTTACTTGAAATAAAAAACAAGTCAAAGTTTAGTAGCCTCTTGCATAAGGATTATTTAGGTTCAATAATGTCCCTTGGAATTAATCGGGAAAAACTAGGTGATTTAATAATTCAAGATGGAATATGTTATGCCACCGTTTGTAATGATATTAGTAATTATATAACTTCTAATTTGGAAAGTATAGCAAATTGCCCATGTGAAGTCCAGGAATATGATTATAAGAGCTTTAAACTTCCTGAAAGAAAATTTGAAGAGAAAATAGTTATAGCTTCATCATGTCGCTTGGATGGATTAGTTGCGGCTATTTGTAACCTTTCAAGAAACAATTCTGTGGGATTAATATCTGAGGGGAAAATATTATTAAATTATTTTCAGTGTTTTAAAAAAGATGGAATTGTAAAAAACAATGATACTTTAACAATTAGAGGATATGGAAAGTTCAAAATCCGTGAAATTATAGGAGTCACTCAAAAGGATCGTTTGAAAGTTTCAATATTAAAGTATATTTAGTAATAGGGGGAAGCAAATGAAAATAACAGCTATGGATATTAACAATAAAGAGTTTAAAAAAGGCTTAAGAGGTTATAATGCTGATGAAGTTGATGAGTTTTTAGATCAGGTATCTGAAGAATATGAGATTATGTACAAAGAAAATTCAACACTAAGAGAAAAATCAGCTTTTTTAGAGGAAAAATTAGAGCATCATGTTAAAATAGAATCAACAATTCAAAATACACTAGTATTAGCTCAAAATGCAGCAGAACAAGCAAAAATTTCTGCTCAAAAGGAGTCAGAATCTATTATTAGGAATGCAAATGAATCCTCTCAAAGGTTATTGGATAAGGCAAATGATAGTGTGCTTAAGATAAATGATGAATATGAAAAAACTAAGCAAGAATTTGCAATCTTTAGAACGAAATTCAGAAGTTTTATGAATTGTCAGATCGATATGTTTGATGGCTTAGAGAATGATTATTTTAAAAATTACAACGTAGGTGTGGAAAAAAACAATAAAGTAAGCACTAGTGAAGTTGAACCCGAATTAGACTACTCGAATTTAACAATTAAAAACATTGATGAAAGAAATTTTAATGATAAGGATTTAGAAGAAATAAAAACTTTTTTTGCAAAAGGGTAAAACATAAAATCTCACTCATTGAGTGAGATTTTTTATGCGGAAAATGTGTTATAATATATGATATGTGATTTAGAGGATGACAAGGAGGAAGAAAATGAATATAGGTATTATTGGAGCGATGAGCGAAGAAGTTGGTTTTTTAATTAGGGATATGGATTTTCATAAGAGCGTAACAAAGGCTAAAATGAAATTTAGCGTTGGAGTCATACATAATAAAAAGGTTGTTGTAGTTACTAGTGGTATAGGCAAAGTCAATGCCGCAATTTGTGCTCAAATACTAATTGATGATTTTAATGTTAATTATATTATAAATGTTGGTATTGCAGGCGGAACTAAAGATAATATATACCCTGGAGATGTGGTAATAGGCGATAATTTAGTACAACACGATATAGATGCAACTGCATTTGGTGATAGGATAGGACAAATTCCAAGACTGGATACTTTTGAATTTAAATGTGATAAAAGGCTAGTAGAGATTGCTACAAAGGCTTGCATAGATATTAATGGGCATAATTATTTTACAGGAAGAATTGTATCAGGAGATCAATTTATTGCAAGTGTTTCTAAAATAAAGTGGCTAATTACGGAGTTTGATTGTTTAGCTTGTGAAATGGAGGGGGCAAGTATTGCTCAAGTTTGTTATTTAAACGAAATTCCATTTATCGTTATTAGATCCATATCGGATAATGCAAATAACGGTGCTCATATGGAGTATGAGAAGTTCAAGGATATTGCGGTAGAAAATTCTACGAATATTTTAAACAATATGTTAAAATTAATTTAGGAGTCGTATACATGGAAAAGTTAAAAGTTGATAAAAGCAGTGGTTTAGATTTACTTGTAAATGTTAAAGATGTAGTGATTGGTGGAAGTGAAAAAGTTATTATATCAGGTCCTTGCTCAGTTGAAGAATATGATAATATGTATGCAATAGCTAAGGGTTTAAAAAAAGCAGGAGTACATATATTAAGGGGGGGCGCATTTAAACCAAGAACTTCTCCTTATGACTTTCAAGGATTAAAAGAAGACGGTCTTAAAATACTTAAAAGCGTTGGTAGTGAATTTAATATGCCAGTAGTAACAGAGGTTATGGATACGAAAGATATAGATTTAGTATCAAATTACGCTGATATGTTACAAATAGGTTCTAGAAACATGTACAATTACAGTTTGTTAAAAGAAGTTGGAAAATTAAAGATGCCTATTTTACTTAAAAGAGGCATGAGTGCAACACTTTCAGAGTGGCTTCTTGCAGCAGAATATATAATTTGTAATGGTAATGACAATGTTGTGCTCTGTGAAAGAGGCATTAGAACATTTGAAACATACACGAGAAATACATTGGACTTAAGTATTGTGGCTGCGATTAAACAAAAATACCGTACTCCAATAATAGTTGATCCTAGCCATGGAACAGGACTACGTGAACTTGTAGAGCCTATGTCACTAGCATCAATTGCTTCAGGAGCGGATGGACTCATGATTGAAAGTCATGTTGCACCAGACAGTGCAGTATCCGATGCAAAACAAACAGTGTCCATAGACACTATAGATTCAATAGTTAAAAAAGTAAAAAAATTCGAGAAATTTTAAATATTTTTAAATAAGTGTAATAAATTTCACTCCATGAGAAAACATAACCTTATAAAGATTTTTTATTTTAATATTAATGAAATATTAAAACTAGAGGAGTTGTTATCATGGATAAGGAAAAACTAGAATATTTTAAGGAAAAGTTAATAAGTGAGAAATCAAGAGTCAATAGTCTTATTAATACATTGAAACAAAATGGTGCTGCAAGTTTTAAAAGTGAAATGGCTTCAGAACTATCTTTTTACGACAATCATCCGTCAGATAGCGCAACAGAATTATTTGACACAGAAAAAGGGATGGCACTTGTTAAAAATGAAGTCACAATCCGAAATAAAATTGAGGATGCACTAAAGAATATTGAAAAGGGTACTTATGGGAAATGTAAAAGCTGTGGTAGCGACATAATTTACGAAAGATTAGAATTTATACCCTATGCAGACAAATGCGCACCCTGTCAACAAACCATCGATAATAATAAGCCGGCAGAACAAAACAATAGGCCAGTCGAAGAAGATGTGCTAGGGGTGCCTTTTAGATACAGCTATACTGGTGAAGTAGCAACTTATGCTGAGGATACTTATCAGATAGTAGAGCATTTTAATAAAATGGAAGATGCAGCCGAATCTTACGAAGAGGATGAAGACGGTTATGTCGAACCTATAGAAAGAATAAGTAATGAGCAGTATAGAAATCAGTTGCCAGATTAAAAAATAACAATAGCTTTTTAAATTAGTAGTAATGGAAAAGTATATATTGCGGTGAATTATTAGTTTTTGAACATTTCAGCAATATGTACTTTTCCTTTTATAGTATATAGGGGGAAGGGTATGGAAATAATAGTTGTTTTTTTAGGCCTATTATTAGATAGACTATCTAAAATTTGGGTAATTAGTGAGCTTAGTGAAAACAGTGGAATAATATTAATTAAAGATTTTTTTGGTTTAGAATATTTAGAGAATAGGGGAGCGGCATTTGGGATTCTACAAAATAAAACAATACTACTAGCTATAGTTACCTTATTTGTTATATCAGGAATGATATATTATATTATTGCATATAAGCCAAAATCAAAACTCGTAAGATTTAGCTTTGCAATGATTATAAGTGGAGCCCTTGGAAATTTATATGATAGATTATTTTATAAATACGTAGTAGATTTTGTTTTGCTTCATTACAAAGATGTATATTATTTCCCCACATTTAACATAGCTGATATGTTAGTAGTTATGGGTACATTTGTTTTGATGATTTCGATACTAAAGGGAGAGATATAGATGGATGTTTTTGAGTTTAAAGTTGATGAAAGTGAAGTTTCCGAGAGATTAGATGTTTTTATTTCTGGTAAATTAGAAAATAAATCCAGATCCCATGTCCAAGGGATAATTGAAGGTGGAACGGCTTTCGTAAATGGTAAATGCAGGAAAAGCAATTATAAATTAAAATTAGATGAAGAAGTAACAATAACTATTCCTGAGCCTGTAGAGTTAAATGTAAAGGCGGAGGATATACCACTAGATGTTATATATGAAGATAGTGATGTAATTGTAATTAATAAACCACAAGATATGGTAGTTCATCCAGCACCCGGCAATTATACTGGGACACTGGTTAATGCACTTTTAAACCATTGCAATGACCTATCAGGTATCAATGGTATACTAAGGCCAGGCATAGTGCATAGAATTGATAAGGATACATCTGGAGCCCTTGTGGTTGCTAAAAATGACAATGCTCATAATTCTCTAGCTTCACAGTTTAAAGAACACTCAGCCAAAAGAAGTTATGTAGCTCTAGTAGAAGGTATAATTAAAAGTGATGAAGGTACAATTGATAAACCTATTGCAAGAAATCCTAATGATAGAATAAAAATGGGAGTAGTAGAGAGTGGTAAAAGGGCTGTTACTCATTATAAAGTAATAGAGAGGTTCGAAACTAATACATTAGTAGAATGTAATTTAGAAACAGGTCGAACTCATCAAATAAGAGTACATATGGCAAAAATAGGACATCCACTAGTTGGAGATTTGGTTTATGGCTATAAAAAGCAAAGATTTAATTTAAAAGGGCAAGCTCTTCATGCTAAGATGCTTGGATTTATGCATCCAGCTACTAAAAAATACATGGAATTTATTTCACCACTTCCGGATTATTTTGAAAAAATTATAGATAAGTTGAAAAAAGAGTTGAAGTAGAACATAATATATGATATTATGATTTCAATAAAATATTTATACCTTTAAGTGATTCAGTGAGATCATAAGGAAAGTGATAGTGATACTATTATGCAAGTATAGTATGCCCTTACCTTATGGTGAGGGCTTTTTATAGTGTGCCAGGCATGGCAATTAACTAGGTGGTGAAAGTCCATTGTGGGGGTCTGTAGTTACCAACCACTAGCTGAAGACAAGGTATCCACCGTGAGGTGTGAGCTGGAGGAAGTCCTAGGCAAAGT
>NZ_JBNMNU010000113.1:0-13837 GCF_051278035.1 Clostridium sp. | reverse complement strand
TTTAAATAGACTAAAGAGAAATATTGAACTATGCGTTAAAACAGAAAAAACAATAAAAAGTTCTTCGACTGACTCTAAAATAAATATTGAAATGTTTATGATAAAAACTATGATGTGATAAAAGTGATACAAAAAACAAAAAACCGGTGCATGTCACCGGTTATTTTTTATGCAGTTAAAGCATTTAACTTTGCAGCTAATCTTGATTTTCTTCTTGCTGCCTTGTTAATGTGAAGTATTCCTTTTGTTACAGACATATCTAAAGCTTTAACTACGCTTGCATATGTAACTTTAGCTTCTTCAACATTGCCTGAAGCGATAGCTGTTTCAAATTTCTTTACTGTAGTTTTTAAAGCAGACTTTATCATTGTATTTTTAGCTGTCTTAAACGCAGTAACTTTAATTCTCTTTTTTGCTGATTTAATATTTGCCATTTATTTTCATCCTCCTTGAATTTAATAACGAGTCAACAGCTTTTGGGAAAACTGCATCCGAATTTTCTTAATAGACAAGTGATATTATATCATTAAAATTAAAGCACTTCAAGTGAAATTTAACCTATACATATAATTTTTAAAGAATAATAAAGCTCTATTAGGAAAAACTAATATTAAAAATTTAGGTGAGGTGAAATTATGATAAGTGTAAGAACTGATTTAGCTGTAGAAGCTAAAGAGTTATACAGAGAAGAAAGCAATGGCGAGATGCCTGGTATTGAGGTGGATGAATACAACGAAGGCGATATTAAAATAACGAATGTGAAAGTAGTGAGCGATATCGGTGCAGAAATGATGGGGAAACCAAAAGGTACATATATAACAATTGATATCCCAGAATTTGTTCACTATGATGGTGATGCTATGGATAAAGTAAGCATTGCAATGGGAAAGGTTTTGAAACCACTAGTGAAACTCGACGATAGCATGACGGCATTAGTTGTTGGGCTTGGAAATTGGAATGTTACGCCTGATGCTGTAGGACCAAAAGTTGTTTCTAAAATTATGGTGACTAGACATTTAAAGCAATTAGTACCTGACTCCATAGATGAAGGAATAAGACCGGTATGTGCTATATCACCGGGAGTCCTTGGAATAACTGGAATGGAAACTGGAGAAATCATTCGAGGAATTGTTGAGAGAATTAAACCTAATTTAGTTATTTGTATTGATGCACTGGCTTCTCGAAAAATGGATAGGGTGAATAGAACTATACAAATAGGTACTTCTGGAATTTCTCCAGGTGCGGGAATAGGGAATCAAAGAATGGAAATAAGTGAGAAAACCTTAGGAGTTCCGGTTATTGCTATTGGTATTCCAACGGTAGTTGATGCTGCAACACTTGCAAA
This sequence comes from Clostridium sp., assembly GCF_051278035.1. GTDB lineage: Bacteria > Bacillota > Clostridia > Clostridiales > Clostridiaceae > Clostridium_AD. Next base: position 12,492 of record NZ_JBNMNU010000113.1, on the reverse strand, counting down.
TGACACTATTGATTTAGTGCTAGATGAGATGATTAGGACCGCAAAGGAAGGCGGAGAATTTTACAATATGCTTAAATCGATTGATAAGGTGGAAAAACAAAAGATGATTGTTGAAATATTAAACCCATATGTAGGTAATCTTGTAGTTACACCAAAGGAAATTGATGTTGTTATAAATTCTGTATCTAAAATTATTGCTAATGGAATTAACATAGCTCTTCAGCCGGCTTTAGGTTTAGAGGATATAAACAAGTTTCTAAACTAGTAATAAATTTACAAAAATGTTATCATCATAGAGCAAATATATGGGAAAAGTGAATAATTTATTATAAAAAGTGCATCCTTATTAATGACGTGATAATAACTGTTATCAGAATATTATAAGGGGGCCTTTTTCATGGGAAAAAGAAATAATAAGAAAAATTTTGCCGCAATTATTTTTTGTCTTTTTATCTTTATATGTGGATTCGTCATAATTAGTATTAGTAAACCCGAGCTTCTTAGGAAAAAGTCCCCATTTACAATTGATGTAAGCTTTAAGCCTATTGACATTAGAATAGAGACAAAGGATTATATTATTTATATGAATAATAAAGTTATTGATGGCGTGAAAGAAAAATGCATTGATACATATAATGATATATTTTCGAAATAATATTCAAAGTTTTAGATATTTATGATATAATTTAATTTAATTCGTATATAATAATGGGGGTAAAAATTAATGCAAAGCAACAGACAAAAGCACATAAGAAACTTTTCTATAATTGCACATATTGATCATGGCAAGTCTACTCTTGCAGACAGATTACTAGAAAAGACAGGAACTTTAACAAAACGAGAAATGGATGAACAAGTACTTGATAATATGGACCTAGAAAGAGAAAGAGGTATTACGATAAAATCTCAACCAGCTAGGCTAGTATATAAAAGAGACAATGGAGAAGAATACATATTTAATTTAATAGATACTCCAGGGCATGTAGATTTTAACTATGAGGTTTCTAGAAGTTTAGCTGCTTGCGAAGGTGCGGTACTTGTAGTTGATGCATCACAAGGAATTCAAGCTCAGACATTAGCAAACTGTTATCTTGCAGTAGATAATGATTTGGATATTGCTCCAGTTATAAATAAGATAGATCTTCCTAGTGCCAGGCCTCAAGAGGTTATTCAGGAAATTGAAGACGTCATAGGAATAGAAGCCCAAGATGCACCTCTTATTTCAGCTAAGACTGGACTTAATATAGAAGATGTTCTAGAGTCTGTTGTAAATAAGATTTCACCACCGAGTGGTGATGAAGAAGCTCCTCTAAAAGCACTGATTTTTGATTCTTCATATGATAGCTACAAAGGTGTTGTATGCTATGTAAGAATACGCGATGGTAAAGTTAGAGCAGGAACTAAAATTAAACTGATGAATACGAATAAAATATATGATGTAGTAGAAGTTGGAGTTTTTGTTCCAAATTATCTTTCTGTACCTGAGCTAATAGCTGGAGATGTTGGATATATAACAGCGTCCATAAAAAATGTAAGAGACGCTCGAGTTGGAGATACAATAACAGAAGCTGCTAGACCAGCTTTAGAGCCGCTTAAAGGATATAGACCTGCTATACCTATGGTTTTTAGTGGTATTTATCCTATAGATGGTGCTAGATATGGCGAATTAAAAGAGGCTTTAGAAAGACTTCAATTAAATGATGCTGCCTTAAATTTTGAACCAGAGACATCTATTGCTCTAGGTTTTGGATTTAGATGTGGATTTTTAGGCCTTCTTCATATGGAAATAGTACAAGAAAGAATAGAAAGAGAATTTAATTTAGAAATTATTACTACGGCACCATCGGTTATATATAAAGTAATGAAAACTAGTGGAGACCTAATAGAAATAACAAACCCAACAAATCTTCCAGAGCCTACAGAAATTGATTATATGGAAGAACCAATAGTTAAAGCTTCTATCATAACACCAGCTGAATATTTAGGAACAGTTATGGAGTTATGCCAACATAAAAGAGGTGTATATATTGATATGACTTATATAGAAACTACTAGAGTTGTGGTTAATTATGACCTGCCTCTTAATGAAATAGTATATGACTTTTTTGATGCTTTAAAATCAAGAACAAAAGGTTATGCATCATTTGACTATGAATTAAAGGGATATGTAAAAGCAACTCTTGTAAAACTAGATATTTTGCTTAAAGGGGAAAAAGTTGATGCTCTGTCCATGATTGTTCCTGAGGAGACAGCATCCAATAGAGGAAGAGTTATGTGTGAAAAATTGAAAGAACATATACCAAGGCAAATGTTTGAAATTCCAATACAAGCAGCTATAAACGCAAAAGTAATTGCAAGAGAAACTGTAAAAGCACTTAGAAAAGATGTTTTAGCTAAATGTTATGGTGGAGATATTTCAAGAAAAAGAAAACTTTTAGAGAAACAAAAAGAAGGTAAAAAGAAAATGAGGCAAGTGGGAAGTGTAGAAGTTCCACAAGAAGCATTTATGGCTATACTTAAGGTTGATTAAAAGGTAAGGTGATTTAAATATATGAAAAGTGTGGCGTTATATATACATATTCCTTTTTGTGCACAAAAATGTTTGTATTGTGATTTTCCGTCTTATGCTGGTAAGGAGAATTGTATGACTGATTATGCCACGGCCTTAGCAAAAGAAATAAAAAGTATAAGAAATATAAAAATAAGGACTATATTTATAGGTGGGGGGACTCCCACCTATTTATCTTTAGAAGGCTGGAAAATAATAAGCAAAAGTATTGAAGAATTAGACATCACAGCAGATTTAGAGTTTACAGTGGAAGGAAACCCGGGAACATTTACAAGCGAAATATTAAACATTTTAAAAGAAATGGGAGTAAATAGGCTTAGTATTGGACTTCAAGCCACTCAGGATTCGCTTCTTAAAAAATTGGGGAGAATTCATACTTTTGAGGACTTCAAAAAAAGTTTTGAAATGGCAAGAAATATAGGTTTCCATAATATTAATGTTGATTTAATGTTTGGGCTTCCGGGACAAAGCCTTGAGCAATGGTTAGAGACATTAGAAATTGTGACGAGGCTTAGCCCAGAACACTTATCTTGCTATAGTTTAATAGTAGAAGAAGGAACAGTTTTTTATAAAAGATTTAATGAAGGTACATTAAAGATGCCTCATGAGGAATTAGAAAGAACTATGTACTATGAAACCATAGAACGTCTAGGAGAAAAAGGGTATACACAATATGAAATTTCTAATTTTGCAAAAAACGATAATGTCTGCAATCATAATTTAGTATATTGGAATTTGGATGAATATATTGGGTGTGGTTCTGCTTCTCATTCATATAGTGATGGGTTTAGGTATAGAAATGAAGAAAATATAGAAAAATATATAGAAAAAATAAATACAAACGGTAATGCAATAATAGAAAAAACAATAAATTCACTTAAAGATGATATGGAAGAGTTTATGTTTATGGGTCTTAGGAAAATTCAAGGAATAAGTAAAAATGAATTTAAGAGAAGATTTAGTAAAGATATACATGGTGTTTATGGCCCTGTAATAAACAAATATGTAATAGCTAAATTTATGGTAGAGGATGATGATAATATCTATTTAACTTATGAAGGTATACAGCTTTCTAATGTAATTATGTCAGAATTCCTGCTGTAACGGCCATTAACATATGTTTTAATATATCTATATGAAAATCAAAGTAAAACGTAGCATTTGGAAGCTAACTTATAATGGTCAGTAAATAATGGCTATAATTGAAATTAGAGGTTATTGACAAATACTATAGTAAATGATATTTTAAATACATACTCGTTAGCACTCAATGGTAGTGAGTGCTAATAAAAGAGGTGATATTATGGAAATGGATGACCGAAAGATCAAAATACTTGGGGCTATAGTAACAGATTATATAAATAATGGTGAGCCCGTAGGATCCAGAACCATAGCTAAAAAGTATGATTTAGGTATTAGTTCGGCTACTATAAGAAATGAAATGTCAGATCTTGAAGAGATGGGATATATAGAACAACTACATACCTCATCTGGTAGAAAACCATCAGATAAGGGTTATAGATTATATGTTGATAGACTTATGAAAATCACAGATTTAACTACTGAGGAACAATATATGATCAAAAACAAACTTATTAATGTCGCTTTATATGAGGTTGATAAAGTTGTTAAGCAAGCAACACAAATGCTTGCGCGTCTAACGAACCTTACATCTATAGTTAAGGCTCCTTCTGTTCAAAAGAGCAGTATTAAATATATTCAGTTAATGAATTTAGATGTTGGAAGTGTTTTGTTTGTAATTATTACTGATAGTGGAATTGTAAAGAATAATTTTATTAAAACTAGTAAGTACATTGATAGTTCTACAATAGAAAAACTTACCAATATACTTAATTTTAGATTAGGTAAGCATACAATCGAACAAATAAACTTAGAAGTTATCAATAATCTAAAAAGTGATTTGATCTGTTTTCAAGAAATTTTTGATGGTATCATTCCAGCTTTATACGATAGTCTTTCTGGGGTTGAAACTTCAGAGGTCTATATTCAGGGGGCTGCAAATATATTCAACTATCCAGAATATAACAATATAAGCAAAGCCCGGGAGTTCTTAGTTCTAGTAGATAATAAAGAGAGTATGAATAGTTTGCTGGGTGTTAGGGATATTACTGGTAATATTACAATTAAAATCGGTGAAGAAAATTTTGTCGAGTGCGCTAGAGAATGCAGTATTATAACGGCAGTCTATAGTGTGGCTGAAATGCCGCTGGGATCTATTGGTGTTATAGGGCCAACTAGAATACCTTATGGTAAGGTTATATCTGTACTAACTGAAATAGTTAAAGAATTAAATGACAGTATAACTCAAATCTATGAAGACCATAGATAAGACTTAAAATTAAAAGATTTATTTTGAACCTGGAATGGAGGAGTTATTGAGTGAGTGCACGTAATGAAAGAATTTTAAAAGAAGATGTATCAATGGAAGATGAAGATTTAATCTCAGAGAATTTGAGCTTAAAAGACGAAACTTATGAAAATGGAGCTATTATAGAAGAAGTTGATGCTGATGTACATGCGGCTTCAGAAGAAGCTGAAATAGTAGATGAAGAAGAGTTTACAGAACTTCTGGAAAGTGAAAAAGAGAAAGATATGAGTAAAAAAATGAAAAAATTAATTGAAGAGAATATGAAATTACAAAGTGATGTGGATGGTTTTAAAGATAAATTTTTAAGAACAACTGCTGAATATGAGAATTTTAGAAGAAGGACATCGAAAGAGAAGGAAGGCATATACACTGATGCTTGCGCAGATGTTTTAAAGGAAATTCTAACACCACTAGACAATTTAGAAAGAGCCCTTTCTGTTGAAGGATCTTCAGAAGACTTAAGGGTTGGTGTAGAAATGACAGTAAGACAATTTAATGAAGCCTTTAGCAAACTCGGAGTGGAAGAATTAGCCTCAGAAGGCGAATTTGATCCGAATCTTCATAATGCAGTAATGCATGTTGAAGACGAAAAATATGGAACTAATGAAATAGTAGAAGTATTTCAAAAGGGATATAAAAGAGCAAGTAAGGTATTAAGACATAGTATGGTTAAAGTTGCAAACTAAATATTAATATTATATTAGAAAGATAATATTGTTAATTATTATAAATTATAAGAAATTTAAGGAGGAAATAATAATGGGAAAAATTATAGGAATAGATTTAGGTACAACAAATTCATGTGTAGCAGTTATGGAGGGTGGAGAACCCGTGATAATTGCTAATTCAGAAGGTGCTAGAACTACACCATCTGTAGTATCATTTCAAGCTAATGGAGAAAGACTTGTAGGTCAAGTTGCTAAGAGACAATCAATTACTAATCCAGACAAAACAATAAGTTCAATTAAAAGAGAAATGGGTACTGATCATAAAATAGATGTTGATGGAAAATCACACACACCACAAGAAATTTCTGCTTATATTTTGCAAAAAATTAAAACTGATGCTGAAGCTTATTTAGGAGAAACAGTTACAGAGGCTGTAATAACTGTACCTGCATATTTCAATGATAGCCAAAGACAAGCAACAAAGGATGCAGGAAAAATAGCAGGCCTTGAAGTTAAGAGAATAATAAATGAGCCAACAGCAGCAGCTCTTGCTTATGGTTTAGATAAAATGGATGTTAACCAAAAAATATTAGTTTATGATTTAGGCGGCGGTACATTTGACGTATCTGTATTAGAACTTGGTGATGGTCTTTTCGAAGTTAAATCAACTAACGGAAATACTAAACTAGGTGGAGATGATTTTGACCAAAAGGTTGTTGATCATATAGCGGATACTTTCAAAGCTGATAATGGAATAGATTTAAGAAATGATAAAATGGCACATCAAAGATTAAAAGAAGCTGCTGAAAAAGCAAAAATTGAATTATCATCATCTATGCAAACAAGCATTAACCTACCGTTTATAACCGCAGATGCAACAGGTCCTAAACATGTAGAAATGAATTTAACAAGAGCTAAATTTAATGAATTAACTCACGATTTAGTTGATTCTACAATAGAGCCAATGAAAAAAGCTCTTAAGGATGCAGGATTATCACTTAATGAAATAGATAAGGTTGTACTTGTAGGTGGTTCAACAAGAACACCAGCAGTTGTAGACGCAGTTAAAAAATTTACTGGTAAAGATCCTTCAAAGGGAGTGAATCCAGATGAATGTGTAGCGCTTGGTGCAGCAATCCAAGCAGGAGTATTAAGCGGAGAAGTTAAAGATGTTTTACTTCTCGATGTAACTCCATTAACTCTAGGAATAGAAACACTAGGTGGAATAGCTACTCCTTTAATTGAAAGAAACACTACAATTCCAGCTAAAAAGAGTCAAACATTCTCAACTGCCGCAGATGGTCAAACATCAGTTGAAATTAACATTGTTCAAGGTGAAAGACAAATGGCTGCAGGGAATAAGACACTAGGAAGATTTACTCTTTCAGGAATACCATCAGCACCAAGAGGCGTGCCACAAATAGAAGTTACTTTTGATATAGATGCTAACGGCATTGTTAATGTATCAGCTAAAGATAAAGGAACAGGAAAAGAAGCTAAGATAACAATTACAGCATCAACTAATTTAAGTGATGATGAAATTGACGCAGCAGTAAAAGAAGCAGAAAAATTTGCAGATGAAGATAAGACTAGAAAAGAAGGAATTGAAGTTAAGAACAGTGCAGAACAATTATCATACCAAACTAAAAAAACATTAACTGAACTTGGTGAAAAAATATCCGAGGAAGATAAGAAAGATATTGAAGCTAAGTTAGAAGTTCTTGATAAAGTTAAAGAAGGCGAAGATACAGAGGCTATTAAGAAAGCTACTGAAGAACTAACTGAGGCTTTCTACGCAGTAACTACAAAGATATATGAAGCAGAAGCAGCACAAGGTCAAGGAGAAAATCCTGACCAAGATAATACTTCTGAAAATGGTCCGGAAGATGACAATGTAGTGGACGCTGACTTTAAAGTAGACGATAAAGAATAAATAATTCATTTGATTAAGGGATGGGTAGTTACCCTTCCCTTAATTCAAGTAATATTGTAAGTAATCATATAATACTATGGGTTGAATTATTTTACGCAATAGTTTATATTATAGAAGTATATATATTTTAGGTGGTGTAAAGTAGCATGGCAAACAAAGATTATTATGAAACTCTTGGCATAGAAAGAGGTGCCAGTGAAGAAGAAATTAAGAAGGCTTTTAAAAAGGGTGCATTAAAATATCATCCAGATAGAAACCCAGACAATAAAGTGGCAGAAGATAAATTTAAAGAAATGAACGAGGCATACCAAGTTTTATCTAATCCAGAAAAAAAATCAAATTATGATCAATATGGTACAGCTGATGCTGGTGGATCAGGATTTGACGGCGGTTCAGGATTTGGTGGTTTTGGTGGTGGCGGTTTTGGAGATATATTTGGTGACATATTTGGAGGTGGATTCTCTCAAAGAAATCAGAATGGACCTAGAAAAGGTGCGGATTTAGAGTATAATATAAATTTAAACTTTGAAGAGTCTGTTTTTGGCGTTGAAAGAGAGATATCTATTACAAGGAATGAGAAATGTGACGATTGTAGTGGTAGTGGTGCAAAAGCTGGTACGTCGCCAAAAACTTGTGATAAATGTGGTGGAAATGGGCAGATAAAAGTTCAGAGAAATACTGCGTTCGGAAGCTTTGCTAGCATGAGCACTTGTGACAAGTGTGGAGGTAAAGGTAAAATAATTTCTGAACCTTGTAAAACTTGTCATGGCTCTGGGAAACAGAGAAAAAATAGAAAAATTAATATTAATGTTCCAGGTGGAGTTGATACTGGAAATGTTATGCCTCTTAGAGGGCAAGGAGAACAGGGTGAAAAGGGTGGTCCAGCAGGAGATTTATATATAAATATAAGAGTAACTCCTCATAAAACTTTTAAAAGAAATGGAATTGATATTCATATAGACTCTCACATAAGTTTTGGAAATGCGTCTCTAGGCGTTGAAATTAAAGTGCCTACAGTAGATGGGGATGTTAAATACAAAGTGCCAGCAGGAACACAATCTGGTACTGTGTTTAGACTTAAGGGTAAGGGTGTGCCTAGAGTAAATGGACATGGAAGAGGAGATCAATATGTAAAAGTTGTTGTTGATGTTCCTAAATCCCTTAATGATAAACAAAAGATAGCACTGAAACTCTTTATGGAAGCTAATGGCGAAATTGTAGAAGTTTCTGAAGAAAATAAAAAATCTTTTGTGGATAAAATATTAGGTAAATAGAAATAAAAAACTTCGTTTATAAAACGGAGTTTTTTATTATAAACTAGGAGGATAAAAGTGGATAAAAATTGGGTTGAAGTAACTATAATTACAAGTAGTGAGGCAGTTGAGGCTGTGTCGGAAATGTTGAATAATACTGGTGTAAGTGGAGTTTCTATTTTAGATCCTGCTGACATGATTTACAGGCGAGATCATACTACTGATTGGGACTATTTTGATGAGACTATTATAAATACAGATAATGAGGTTGTAGTTAAGGGATACTATAAAAAAGATGAAAAATTTGATGAAAATTTTGAAAAAATTACAATAGGAGTAAATAAATTGCCTGAGTTTGGACTTGATAAAGGCCTCGGATCTGTTACATGGAATAATGTAAAGGAGGAAGATTGGGAAAATAACTGGAAAAAATATTATAAGCCAACAAAAGTAGGAGAAAAGATAGTTATAAAACCTATATGGGAAGATTATAAAAAAAATTATGATGAAATAATTGTGGAACTAGATCCAGGTATGGCATTTGGAACTGGTACTCATGAGACTACTAGGATGTGTATAAAAGCCCTAGAGAGACATGTAAAGGCGGATTCTACAATTTTTGATATAGGAACAGGGTCGGGTATCTTATCTATCACAGCAGCTAAGCTAGGGGCCGAGAAGGTTATAGGAGTGGATTTGGACCCTGTAGCAGTGGAGTCTGCAAAACAAAATGTTAGTTACAACGATGTAAATAATATTGAGATATTATATGGAGACTTAATGGAAGTTGTAAAAGGAAAAGCCAGCATTGTTATAGCGAATATAATGGCAGATATAATTATGTTTTTGACTGAGGGAGTTAAGCCATTTATAGTAGAGGGCGGGTACTTTATATCTTCAGGAATAATTTTAAGTAAAAAAGATGAAGTATTAAACAAATTAACATCATGTGGTTTTGCAATTGAGGAGATAAACATAGAGGGCGAATGGGTTTGCATCGTTGCAAAGCTCTAGTGTGATAATCAAACAAGTCGAGGTGAGAATAAATAATGCATAAATTCTTTGTTCCAAAACACAGTATAGTGGATAATGTAGCTATTATTGATGGTGAGGATGTAAAACATATATATAGGGTATTAAGACTCAAGGTTTCTGATAAAGTTAGTATAAACAACTCTGACGGCAAAGAATATATAGGTGAAATAACACTAATAGATAAAAAGCAAGTAATTATAAATCTGTTACAAGAAAGTCCCATAAATAATGAAAGTCCTATCGAAGTTTATTTATTTCAGGGCCTTCCAAAATCAACAAAAATGGATTTGATAGTTCAAAAAAATACGGAACTTGGAGTTAAAGAAGTAACACCTGTTATTACAGAGAGAGTAGTAGTTAAAACTGAGCTTAAGGATCTTAAAAAGGTAGATAGGTGGAATAGGATAGCATTAGAGGCTTCTAAGCAAAGCAAGAGAAGTTTGGTGCCTCAAATCAATGCTCCTATAGATTTTGAAAGTCTTTTAGAACAAGTGAAGCACATGGATTTAGTGGTGGTGCCCTATGAGAATGAAGAGGGCTATGGTATAAAAAAAACAGTTCAAAACATAGGAAAAAAACATATTGTTAAAGTTGCTATTGTAATAGGACCAGAGGGCGGATTTGAAGATTATGAGATATTGAAATTAAAAGAAATAGGCGCCGAAATTATAACTTTGGGACCAAGAATACTTAGAACTGAGACAGCGGGGTTTACATGTTTAAGTTTGATAATGTACGAATTGGGGGATTTGGGAGGAATTGTGTAATGAAAATTGCAATCACAACCTTAGGTTGTAGGGTAAATCAATATGAATCAGAAGCAATGGTAGAAAAATTTCTTCGCGAAGGATATGAAGTAGCAGAGTTTCATGAGTTTTCAGATGTATATGTTATTAATACATGTACTGTAACTAATATGAGTGATAAAAAGTCAAGACAGATGATAGGACGTGCAAGAAGATTAAATAGTGAGGCTGTAATTGCAGTAGTGGGATGTTACGCACAAATATCCACTGAAGAAGTAGCAAGCATTGAAGGTGTCAATGTAGTTTTAGGTAGTAGAAATAAAGGTGATATTGTTTACTGGGTAAATAGAGCTAAAAATGAAAGTAAACAGATTGTAGAAGTTAGTGACGTTCTGAAAAACAAAGTATTTGAGGATTTGAATATCAGTGAGTATCAAGATAGAACTAGGGCTTTTGTGAAAATTCAAGATGGTTGTAATAGATTTTGTTCTTATTGCATAATACCATACACAAGGGGAGCAGTTTGTAGTAAAGCTCCTGATAAAATAATAGCAGAGGTTAAAGAGTTAGCCGCAAATGGGTTCAAAGAGATTCTTTTATCTGGTATACATATAGCATCTTTTGGATCTGATTTAGAAAAGGGATGGGATTTAGTTCGAATTTTAGAAGAGGTTGACAAGGTTTCTGGTATCGAAAGAATAAGAATAGGGTCAATAGATCCAACATTTTTTACAGAGGGAGTTATTGAGAAAATAGTTTCACTTAAAAAATTATGTCACCACTTTCATCTCTCTCTTCAAAGTGGATGTGATGAAACTCTTAAAAGAATGAATAGAAGATATACGGCTCAGGAGTATAAAACCGTAGTAGAGAATCTTAGACATAATATTTATGATGTGTCCATAACTACGGATATAATTGTGGGATTTCCTTTAGAAACAGAAGAAGAATTTGATGAAACCTATAATTTTTTAAAAGAATTAGAATTATCAAAAATGCATATTTTTAAATATAGCACAAGAGAAGGAACTAAAGCCGCTGAAATAAAAAATCAGATTAATGGAAATATAAAAGATGATAGAAGTCATAAACTCATTGAACTTAACAATATATTAGAACAAAAATTTATGAGTAAATTCTCGAATAAATGTATGAGTGTTCTTTATGAGCAAAGGTGGAGCAATAGTTGTGACGAATTTCAAGGCTACACTGATAACTATATAAAGGTTGTTTCGAAGTCTAATAGAAGTGTTGAGGGTGAATTTTGTACCACTAAGATTTTAGGATGTAGAGAGGATCATTTAATTGGAGAAATGCAAGAGCTAAAATAGTTTAATCAATAATTAATATAGATATAGCAGGAGAATAAAATTTTATGTTGAATAGTATAATAATATAAGATGGTTAGGAGGTGATTATGTGGATGACTGTATTTTTTGTAAAATTATAAAAAAGCAAATTCTTTGTGAGTTAATTTACGAGGATGAAAGCGTAATAGGATTTAAAGACATAAGTCCAAAGGCGCCGGTACACGTTATAATTATTCCTAGGGTGCATATTTCTAACATCAACGATATAAGTGAAGATGAATCAGGTGTAATAGGTCATATATTCATTGTTGCAAAAAAAATTGCAAAAGACCTAGGTATTTCTGAAACTGGATATAGAATCGTTTCTAATTGTGGGGAAAATGGCGGTCAAAGTGTTCAACATATACATTTTCATTTATTGGGAGGCAGGATGCTTAAGTGGCCACCTGGCTAATCAAAAACCAATTTTGATAATGTTGTGTTTTTAGCAATGATTTATGTGCAAATACATTTTATATGGTCAAAAATCAATGAAATTGTTGACATACTGCAAAATAATGTTGTATAATAAAAAATGTGCTATTTAGGC
>NZ_JBNMNU010000112.1:0-14014 GCF_051278035.1 Clostridium sp. | reverse complement strand
TATATAGAGGCAAACAAGTTTTGGTGCATATGGCTTAGTTGTCACGCTGTTTTTTATACTTTAGTGTAGCAAAAGTTGCAACAATGAATAGATCACCTATTATAAAAGCTTTATATCCTATACCTCTATTAGACATAAAAAACATATATAATAGAGCTATCCAAAATACCCATTGGACAACATTTGCATAAATATGCCATTTTTTTAATGCGGCAATGTTTTTTATATTAGGGTCATAATGTTTCTTTATATTGTAGTAATCTATACTAAAAACAACTCCGGAACCAATTGCAAAAAGATTTAAAAAAAACATATCTTTAGTCGTTACTATAATACCTATCAAAGCTATTAAAAATAATATTCCCCAAAATATTCTATTGATCTTACTATATACCATATAATGCTCCTTCTTAATTTTATGTATTTCTTCATATGTTACTTATATGCACACTTGCAATAATACTCTGTTATTGTATCAAACAAGCCATCAAAAATCAACAATAATACATTTATTAAAGCTAACAACATTGTGCAGCAATACTACGCACTAAAGTTAAGGCATATTGGTGCCTTTTAAAACAGATAGCTTCCTCTTATATAATAAAGAGGAAGCTATCTTACTTAAAATATGAATTATTATTCGTAAGCGTTTTCACCATGTAATGAGTTATCAAGACCGTTAAGTTCTTCATCTACGCTAACTCTTACAGGTTTAAAGTGATTCAATACTTTTAGAATTAAAAAGGTAACACCAAAAGCATATAATCCGGTAAGTATTACAGCAAATATTTGAATAAAGAATTGGTAAGTGTCCCCAAACAATAAACCATTTATTCCATTAACCTTTGACTGTGCAAAGACACCAACTAGAATGGAACCAAGTATACCACCGACACCGTGAACGCCCCAAACATCTAGTGCATCATCCCATTGCAATTTTTTTCTAAGCTCTACCGCCAAATAACACACTGCAGCAGCTAATATTCCAATAATAACGGCTGCCCAAGGTCTTACATAACCTGCAGCTGGAGTTATGGCTGCAAGGCCTGCAACTGCTCCAGTAAGAGTACCTATTAAAGTTGGCTTCTTTTCAAATTTCCATGATATTAAAAGCCAAGTAACCATAGCTACAGAACCAGAGATATCAGTATTTATGAAGGCTGTAGCTGCAATGCCATTTGCTGCAAGAGCACTTCCACCATTAAATCCAAACCATCCAAACCAAAGAAGCGCCGTACCTAAAGCAACAAAGGCAATATTATGTGGAAGAGCCTTTTCTCCAACTGCATACTTTCGCTTTCCTACAAAGAACACTGAAGCTAGGGCGGCCATCCCTGCACTAACATGAACAACTATTCCACCAGCAAAGTCAACAACGCCAAGTTGCTGGAGGAATCCCCCGCCCCAAACCCAGTGGGTTAGTGGAATATATATTAGAATAGTCCAAAATACCAAAAATTTTAAATAACTTTTAAAGTTTATTCTATCCGCAAAAGCACCCGTAATAAGAGCTGGGGTTATAATAGCAAACATCTGTTGATATGTACAAAATGACAAGAATGGTATAGTAGGTCCGTATAATGGATTGGGAGTAATTCCAACTCCTTGCAGCGCAAAATACTTAAGATTACCTATAATACCATGAATATCTTGACCGAAGGCTAAACTGAATCCACCAAAAATCCATATAACGGAAACTACACCCATTGAAATAAAACTTTGCATCATAATTGTGAGAACGTTCTTTTTTCTTACCAATCCTCCATAGAAAAATGCTAGGCCTGGTGTCATAAGACAAACAAGTGCTGCACTTAAAAGGACAAAAGCGGTATCGCCTGAATTAATTTGTGACATATGAAATTCCTCCTGTTATAATAGTATTTTAAATTTATATAGAGCAATATTGATGCCAAAGTATGACCAACGTGACTCTATTTAATTCACCGTACTACAAAGGATGAGAGGTGGTTACTACGTTAATACGATAAATTGAGACAAAAAAATATGAGACAGTTGTGCACAGTTGTGACACGATTGTCTCATATTTAATATTAATCTTTTATAGCATATTTTATTATTTTTCTGTGAAGCGATCTTCTACTTATACCTAATAATTCGGAAGCTTTTGTTCTATTCCCGTTACATTGTTTTAGCGCTTTAATTAATACCTCTTTTTCTGCATTATCAATAACAGTATCAAGTGAGGCACACTGTTTTTCAGTGGTATCTAATGGATTGTAATTAGAGATGCATGATGGCAAATCATCTTCAGTTATTATATTTTTTGAGGTTACCACTACACATCTCTCTATAATGTTTTCTAGTTCTCTTATATTTCCAGGCCAGTTATAATTAATTAGACAATCTAGCACACCATTGGTTATTTGTTTTTTCTCTCTACCAGATATTACTGAAGCTTTACTTAAAAAACTGTTTGCAAGCATTAGTATATCTTCTTTCCGCTCTCTAAGAGGGGGTAAAGTTATTGGAACAACGTTTAATCTATAATATAAATCTTCTCTAAAGATATGTTTTTTTACGAGTTCCTCAAGATTTCTATTCGTGGCTGCTATAATTCGCACATCAATTTTAATAGTCTTTATGCCTCCTAAATGCTCAATTTCCCTTTCTTGAAGCACGCGAAGAAGCTTAACTTGTACAGTGGGGGAAATATCGCCTATTTCATCTAGGAATATTGAGCCACCATTCGCAAGTTCGAATCTCCCAGGTTTTTTTACTACGGCACCTGTAAATGCACCTTTATCGTAACCAAAGAGTTCGCTATCTAAAAGAGAATCCGATATAGCTGCACAATTTACTTTTATAAAAGCCTTATCTTTTCTTGAGCTCATATAATGAAGTGAATGAGCAGCAAGTTCTTTTCCAGTGCCAGTTTCACCATATAGCATAACTGTAGATTTTGTATCTGACACACGGGCTATCATATCTATAGTTTTTCTCATGGAAGTACTATCACTTGATAAGGATTTATTAATATTATCTACAATATTTTTCGAATGAGAATCTATAATATCTGTACTATCAATACTATGGATTAATTTTTTTACTGAGAGTAAAACATCTTCTATGTTAAAGGGTTTTGTAATATAATCTTTAGCACCCATTTTTAAAGCGTCAATAGCTGTTTCTAAGGTTGCAAAGGCAGTAATCATAATTACTTGAATAGAAGTATCTATCTCTCTTATTTTATTAAGTAGTTCTATTCCACTAATACCAGGCATTTTAATGTCTGTGATAACAACATCAACTTGAAATGTGTCTATAATATGTAAAGCCTCTTCCGCATTTGATGCAATATGAGTTATGTAATTTTCTCTTAGAAAAATCTTCTGTAAAAGCCCTCTCACGTTTTCTTCATCATCTACTATTAATATGGAGTATTTTGACATATAATCACCATCCTATCTTTGGGGGCCAGGCAGTTTAATTGTGAAAGTAGTACCTACTTCGCTCGTACTTAAAACTTCTATCACTCCTTTATGATTTTCAACTATTCTAGCGCAGATTGCAAGGCCTAGTCCCGTTCCTTTGTTTTTTGTTGTAAAAAATGGTTCAAATATTTTATCCTTATTATCAGCAGATATTCCAATCCCCGTATCTGTAAGTGTCACCTCTATTATATTTGATGCTTCAAGAAAAACTGAATGGACTTTTAGTATTCCACCACTCGGCATTGACTGAATAGCATTTAAAGAAATATTTAATATTACCTGTTCTATTTGCTCAAAGTCAAAGTGGATAGAAGGTAAATTAGAAAGCTCCATTAATATATCTATGTTTTTAGGAAGAATTTCTTTACTTATAAGCTTTACTACAAGATTTAAAACCTCATTAACATTGCATAATTCAAGACTCAATTCCTTTGGCCTTGCAAAGTCCAGAAATCTATCAATAATATTGTTTAATCTATCTACCTCATCAATGACTATTGAAATATCCTCATTAAGGTCACTAGTTTCACCAAGCTCTGACTTTATATATTGTGCATATCCTTTTATGGAGGTGAGAGGATTTCGAAGTTCATGGGCCATACCTGCAGATAAAGCACCTAAGGATTCTAAATTCTTAGCTCTTATGACACTTTCCTCTAATTGTCTTATTTCTTCAACACTTCTGAAAACTCCGATTACCCCAAGAGTTTTTCCTTTTACATCTTTCTGCAGAGAGGTGTTAATCATTATAGGTGTCTCAATTCCCATGTTGCCTTTAATTTTTATTATATGTTTAATGTATATTATATCCTTTTCAAGTCCGTTAATTAGTAATTTTATTATTGGAAGCAGACTAATATCAAAAGAATCTGTAACCGTTTTATTCAAAATATCGTTTTCATCTATTCCAGTTATATTGCTAGCTTCATTGTTAAAGCTAGTGATTTTTGCCATGTTATCCATAGTGATTATAGCATTTGGAATATTTTTAAAAAATTCTCCAGTGTACTGCCGTATTTCTGCAAAAGATGCTGCTTCACCGGATATTTGTACTATCTGTTGCATCATAGCCTTAAGGTTACCCAAAACAATGTTAAAAGATTCTGCAAGACTTCCTATTTCATCACCGCTTTCAACTTTGATATTTTTGCCAATATATCCCTTAGCAATATTTTGCGTTTCCTTAACTAATGTTTTAATTGGTTTGGTTATTTTTATTGATAAAAGCAACACTAGAACAAATACAATTAACACAGAAGAAATTACAATTACAATTGTGTAATTTCTAAGACTATAGGTAATTTGAAAAGCTTCACTTTCAGGTTGTTCTACTACTATATTCCAAGTGTCTTTTTGACTTTTGTATTTGTTTATAGGAGAGTAAGCAGAAAAATATTTCACCTTATTATGTACTGTAAAATATGTCTTATTGGTTTTTGCCTCTAATATACCGGTATTTATTAAATTATTTGAGGGCTGAAAAATGCTATTACCTTGATTATCTACGATATAAGCGTATCCATTACTACCTAATCGTACATTTTTTACGATTTCAGAAATTGCATTAAAGTTCATCCTTTCAACAACTGCTCCAGTAATTTTATTAGTTTCATCTATTATTGGAGATGCATAATATACTCCATAAGATTTTGTATCATTAAAATATGTAAAATCGGATACGAAATTTGTACCTTTTAAAACCATGGGTAAGAATTTTTTGTAAGCAACATCGTCTTGAAGTTTTCCAGAAGACACTTCTATATTGCCAACATTATCAGTTATAAAAATATAATCATATGCCTTGTAGGCATTTCTCACACTATTCAAATATTGTAGTTTTACATCTTTTTTCATCTGATCTTTTTTTAATAGCGGAGAAGTAACCATAACTTGAATGTCTCCATATCTTTCAAACATGTATCTCTCAATTTTGTTTGAAGTTTCTTCGGCTAAGGTAATGAATTCTTTTTCTTTCGAAAAATTAATAGCTTGATTAGTGCTTTTAAAAAACAAGAGCCCTACACTTACAAATAGGACAATAGCAAATATCGTAAAAAACATCATGAATTTAATTTGTAGGGAGTTTTTTCTTAAGCGCATTCTCATCATCCTTTTTATTTATAAGCATTGGTCATATTAAATTTAATATAAGATAAATGCTAGAAGCTGTTCTAATAAGTTTTTACAATACTAATATTATAGTAAACTTTAGAATAATGATACATTAAATTAAGTGAAAACAGAATAGAATTTGCTTACATGTAAAAAACTATTTACATTTCGTTCGGATTAATGATAAAATAAGAATATAAAAGATTTTTTACATTATGGATGTTGTTATACTTATTATAATTTAAACAAGGGAGTATTTTTGTGAAAAAAATGGATGAAATGGGAACTAGGAAAGTATGAAAAATAATATAAGAGAATTAAGAAAACAACTTGGATTTAGACAGGAGGATGTAGCGACTAAACTGGGAGTTACGAGGCAAACCATAAATGCGATTGAAAATGAAAAGTATAATCCTACTCTGGAATTAGCTATGAACCTTGCTAATCTATTAAAAACTACGGTAGAAAAATTATTTATACTCGAAATTTACAAAGTAAACTAATCATAAGTTAAATAAAGAGTATGGAGGGTTAATCATGAAAAATATTAAGAAAAGTCTGGTTCTATCAGGTATTTTTATACTAGCTATAAGTCTTACTGCATGTAAAGGAAAGGAAACATCACCTGAAGTGATAGTTAACCAATCGGCTGTCAGTAAAGATGAAAATGTTGTGAAGACAGATCCGACGATAGAGACACCCGAAAAAAATACAGAACAGTCGATAGACACACCCGAAAAGAATACGGAAGAGGAAGACTCCGATCTTGTGGAAAAAGAAGACTTTACTTACAGTGTTATTGATGAAACCTATACGGAGAAGGGAATCACCATAAAATTCCCACAGCTTAATAAGGCAAATAATGAAGCCAAGGTGGAGTCAGTAAATAAAGTAATTCAGGATAGTATTAGAACTAAGTTGGATTCACTTAGAATGGGCGAAGAGGATATGGGTGCTTTTTCTCTAGAATTGAAATATGAAATCACGGGTTATGATAACGAAGTGCTCAGCATTGTTTATCAGGGAATCTCTTATTTTGAAAAAACTCCTTATCCCGTTAATATATATTATACGCAAAATATTGCATTGGATGAAGTTGATACATTGACTTTAAAAGATATATTTGTTATTGATGATCAATTTATTCAAGCTTTCAAGTCAGGTATTTATTCACCTTCTAGAGATGATTTGGATTTGGAAAAATCTGGCATTAATCTTAAGGAAACCATTGAAAATCAGTACTCTAACAAAAATTTAATAAATATTTTTAAAAAACAAGAAGTTAATTACAAATTAACAATGAATGGGGTCATACTAAGTATTGAAGTCCCACATGCTATTGGGGATCACCTTGATATGGAAATTCCTTATGAGGAACTGGAATTAAATATGATCAAAAGTAGCCCGGTGTGGAAAGATTATTTGTTTATTAAGTGAGTATCAGTTAATAGATAGCATTGTAACATAATCTATTAACTTTATTTGCAATATGATTACTTATATCTTACATCGGATCATATTACAATAAACTCAGAAGTGATTAAAAAACACAGGTTAAAAACCTGTGTTTTTTTGATGTTACAACTGATAGCGTTTGTAAAAAGGATATATTAGTAATATACTTAGTATATTGTAAATATTCTGAATTATTTTTAATAGAGCGGAAAGGAGTATATATGAAACTTTTATTTTTTATATTAAATAAAACGGATAAATTAGATGCAGTTTTAACTGAACTTGCACGCATTAACATCAGCGGTGCCACGATTATGGAAAGCATGGGTATGGCAAGGTTATTAAGTCATGAACACGATCAAGATGAGATTCCTTTTTTAGGATCTCTTAGAGCATTTTTAAATCCTGAAAGAGAAAAAAGTAAGGTGATATTTGCTGTTATAAAAGAAGACAAGCTAGAAGAAGCAGTCAGTGCTATCGAGTCTGTAGTGGGAGACCTTTCACTTAAAGATACTGGTGTAATTTTTAGTGTGCCAATTGATTTTACAAAGGGGATTAGGAAAATTGGAAAGTAAAATAATAATTGAAGTTGCTATAATACTGTTTACCGGAATAATTTTTGGTAGGCTTGCTAAATTTGTAAAACTTCCCAATGTAACAGGTTATCTGATTGCTGGACTTCTACTCGGACCTTCTTTTTTAAACTTTCTTCCTGTTAATATGGTTAACAGTTTTTCTGTTGTATCAGATATAGCACTTGGCTTTATTGCCTTTGCAATTGGAAGTGAGTTCAATTTAATCTATTTTAAAAAAGTTGGAATTTCACCTATAGTAATAGCTATAGCAGAATCTTTTGGAGCGATTATACTCGTAACCATAACTTTAATTCTCTTTGGGTTTGATATAAAGCTTTCAATATTATTAGGAGCAATTGCAGCAGCAACCGCTCCTGCCCAAACCATAATGGTTATAAATCAATATAAAGCTAAAGGACCATTAACATCAATGCTTATGAGTGTAGTTGCCATAGATGATGCTGTTGCTCTTATTGGATTTGGATTTGCGACCACCATAGTAAAAATGATGTCCTCAAGTATTAACACTAATATTATTTTGTCAATACTAACCCCTATATATGGAATAGCAATATCCTTTATTTTGGGAGGCATCGCAAGTATTCTTATGAAGTTAATATTTCAATGGTTCAAAAAATCATCAAATAGACTTTGCATTATTATTGCAATTATATTAATCACTTATTGGGCAGCTGAATTATTTCAGGGTTCTCCTTTGCTAGCTTGCATGGCACTTGGTGGTGTGTTTGTTAATATATATGCAGATATTGATAGTGTAGTTAAAATTACAGATGACTTTTCACCTCCAATTTTCATGGTGTTCTTTGTTATTTCCGGAGCGGGTTTTAAAATATCTGCACTTGGTGGAATAGGGGTCATTGGACTTTTATATGTTATTATGCGTATTATTGGAAAAATAGCTGGTGCATGGCTAGGTGGAAAAATTACTAAACAAGACGATAATATATGTAAATATCTAGGCCCAACACTTATGCCACAAGCAGGAGTTGCATTAGGTTTAATTGTAGTTGCTGGAAATCTTATACCGCAATATGCAATGCAAATTCGAGTTATTATATTATGTTCTACATTTATATACTCTATAATAGGACCTATTGCCGCAAAAATAGCATTAGAAAAATCAGGGGAAATAGTAGTTCCACATAAAACAATTCACAATTTAAATGTATAAGATGTATAGAAGGGACTATAAATATAACAATTATAAAAGAAAAAGAGGTAAATGTATGAAGATATTAATCTTATATTTTAGTGGAACTGGAAACACGGAGTTTGTAGCTCAGTATATAAAAAGTGATTTAAGTTGTGATATGTACGAAATAGAACTATTCCCATTGGAACTATTTAAGAGTGAAAATATATCAAAATATGATACTTTAATTTTTGGATTTCCAGTTTATGCTTGTGATATATCAGTATTTATAGAGGAATATCTAAAGAATATACCCATTACAAAAACAAAATGGGTTTTCGTATTTTGCACAAAAGCCATTTCTAGTGGAATTGCATTAAAACATGCTAAAGAGATCTTTGAAAAAGCTGGATATAATCCACTTGGATATGCTGATATAAAAATGCCAGGGTCAGATGGACTAGCCTTTCTAAAGAAAGATTCGCCCATGGCACATAAAATTACAAATAAGGATTTTTAAACCATTGAAGTGGTAGATAATTTGGTGGATAGAATTAAAGCGGTAACAAGGGCCTTAGAAAATGATGAAGTGGAACGATTTTGCTTAAATGTGAATTCAAATATAGGCAAACCATTTTGTAGTACCATTATGAAAAAATTATTTATAGTTATGGAGGGATGGTTAAAAAGAAAGTTCTGGGCTGATAACAATTGTATTAAATGCAAAAAATGCGAAAGAATATGTCCTGCTAATAATATTAAAGTAAATGAAAAGGTAAGCTTTGGCAGCAACTGCTATCTTTGTATGAGATGTGTACATCAATGCCCCATGGAAGCTATTCAAATAGGTAAAAAAACAGTTGGAAAATTCAGATGGAGAGGGCCTCTAGGTACATATAATCCCAAATAGTAAGGAGATATATTATTCAGGAATCAACAATTCTTAAAGAGTAAATAGAATAAATAAGTCATGTATTGACAATGAGCAAATAACAAAAATATATTGAAATAAGAGGAGATAAAAAATATGAATATAATTGAAAGTTTAAACAGACGATATTCTGTAAAGGAATTTGATGCTACAAAAAAGATTTCTAATGAGGATCTTAACAAAATTAAAGATCTTTTAAGGCTTAGTGCATCTAGTGTTAACGGGCAACCATGGCACTTTGTAATTGCAAATACAGATGAAGGTAAAAAACAAATTAGTAAAAGCACTCAAGGTTTTTATAATTTTAATGAAGGTAAAGTGTTAGGTGCATCACAGGTTGTTGTATTTTGTTCAAAGACTGATATGAATGAAGACTATTTACTTCATGTATTAGAAACAGAGGATGCTGATGGTCGTTTTACTGAGCAAGAATCTAAAAACAACCAACATATGGGGCGTTCAATGTTTGTAAATATACATCGTTATGATTTAAAAGATTTACAACACTGGATGGAAAAACAAGTCTATTTAAATATGGGCAATCTTTTATTAGGTGTTGCGGCTCTTGGCATTGATGCTGTACCAATGGAAGGGTTTGATGCGAAAGTTTTAGATGAAGAGTTAGGATTACGTAAAAAAGGCTACACAGCAATTGCTGTGGTTGGACTAGGTTATCGAAGTGATAATGATTTTAACGCTAAATTACCTAAATCTAGATTAAAAGAGGATGAAATCATTACTATCATCTAAAAAGGTTCACTTGGCCTGGAAATGAAGAATATATAACAATGGACTTCTTCCGTTTCGATGAAAAAGGGAAGATTGTAGAACATTGGGATTCCATTCAAAAAATACCATCTGAATCTAAATGCGGTAATCCTATGTATTAATATAATGCCAGACGGTTATGTAGTATATTTGACAAAAGAGTCAGAGCTTTAATCTCAGCTTGTGACAACAGTTCTTTAATTTATTTAACGGAGGAGCAATTCAGTAAAAATTCGGTAATTCAAATTTGGAGAGAGGCATTTAAAAAATTCGAAACTAAAAAAGGTGTGAGATCATCTATTGAAGCTCTCTTAAAAAGAGTAGGGCCCGCATATCTTTACCTATTGATACAGCTAAGCTTCAGTTAGTTTTTATAACGAAGCTTTTTTTGCGTTTATGTGTAATGTTAAATGTAATAAGAAAATCAGTTTAAGATGTTGAAGTACATAGTTGTATTGAGTATAATTAAAAAAGAAACATAAATATTAATAATGAAGGGGTCGATATATAGAAATGTTTAAACCTTACATCTGTAATGGTGATTGTGAAGCATATTTTAATAATTTGTTTAATTCCTTGGAAGAAGGATTTCTGATGAATCAGATTATTTGTGGAATTGATGGAAGTCCTATAAGCTTCAAAACATTAGAAGCAAATAATTATTTTGAAAACATATTTGGAGTGAGTAAAGAGAATATAATAGGTAAAACAATTAAGGAAGTATACCCTGATATAGATTCAAAATGGATTGATGCATGTGGCCGAGCTGCTCTAAGTGGCAAAAGTATGAAATATAATATTTATTTTAAAACTATAGATAAGCATTTCAAAGTTAATATTATTAGCCCTACTAAAGGCCAGTTTATTATTCTATTTAAGATATTACAGATATTATCAAAGCTAATGAAGTGTTAAAAAAGCACTTTATACTGTTTGAGAATGCCAAGGATATAATATTTTATCTTAAATCGGATGGAAGCATTATTGACGCAAACAAAACTGCGATAGAAAAATATGGTTACACACATGCTGAGTTTTCAAACATGAAACTACAACAACTAAGGCATACTTTAACTATGAAAGATTATGAAGAACAGATGGAAGAGTCCTCTTCGCAAGGAGTAGTGTTTGAATGTACCCATGTTAGAAAAGACGGTACAAGTTTTCCTGTAGAAGTGAGTTACAGGACTACAGAGATAAACGGGGAATTGTTTAGGATTCATATTATTCGGGATATTACTGAACGGAAAAAATCTGAAGAAAAAATTAAGTACCTTGCAAACTATGACGCTCTAACAGATATTCCAAATAGAGGATTTTTAATGATGCAATTCGAAAAAACATTAGAACAATCTAAAAGAAACAAATATAAATTTGCAGTGATGTTATTTGATGTAGACAAATTTAAATTAATAAATGATATACATGGGCATAATGCAGGGGATGAAGTCTTAAAGACCATAGCAAAACGACTACAAGAAACTGTAAGAAAAGCTGATATAATTGGGAGGCTTGGAGGAGATGAATTTCTTGTGATTCAACCTTTTATAAAAGGCAAAGGTGATGCTTCAATGCTTGCTAATAGAATGCTTGATTATATAGCTAAGCCTGTGAAATGGAATAATGTAAATTTGGATGTACATATAAGTATTGGAATTGCTATTTATCCGGATGATTCGGATAATACGAAAGATCTAATTCATAATGCAGATACCGCTATGTATTTTACTAAGAAAAAAGGTGGCAAAGCTTTTAACTTCTATATTGAATAATAAATTATAACCTATCAGAGTACTAAATGAGGGCAAATGAATGAAGTTTAAATACGGTAACACATGTTACCGTATTTTTACGTAAAAATAGGTATAATAACTCTATAGTTTGATAATAAAATTGAGGTATTTTAATGGATAAAGAAAAATTAGGAGGAAAATAAGTAAATGAGTTTATTTAAAAATAAAAAGTATGGAGATCTAGAAAGTATTCACAATAAGCATAGCGAAGAAAAAGAGCAGAAGGAAGTTCGATTTCATAATGAAACTAAGGATTTTGTTCAAGATATTAGCAAGTTGTTAGGGGATACTGTAAAGCAGCACCATATTGTAGATAGTGAACATGATGTATTAGGAGAACTTGCGAGTAAAATAGGAATCCATATGGATGAAATTTCAGATTTAACAAGAAATACTAACGGCTTAACGGATAGTTTATATTCAGAAGGGAATAAACTTATAGAGATTACAGAGGATACAGTTAAGAAATCCTACGAAGGCAGGGATGCTATTGATGAAATGGTAGACATAATAAAGTCTTTAGAAAATGAGAATAGGAATAATACTGAAAGTATAAATGAATTGGCAAGAAAATTTAGTAAGGTTCATGAAGTTGTTCAGTTAATAACTAGCATTTCAAGTCAAACAAATCTATTAGCTTTAAATGCAGCAATTGAAGCAGCTAGAGCAGGAGAACAGGGAAAGGGTTTTACAGTGGTGGCAGGTGAGATTAAAAAGCTAGCAGAAATGACTAAACAAAGCACTAAAGACATTTCAAATTTAATAGGTAGCATAGAAGATGAAACAAAAGTAGTACTAAATAATTCCAGTAGGTCTAATGAGGTCATTGTCAGTGGAGTTAGTGCTTCTAGTAATGCTGCAGAAAAAATAGAGGGGAGTCTATCCTCTATAGCAAAAGTGGAACAGGAAGTTAAGGTAGTAATGGGAATTTTAACTGAGCAAAAGTGTCACATTGAAAACATGAGTAAAGAAATAGTAGATGTTGATGGAATATTAAAAATAACATCTGAAAGTATAATAGGCCACATAGAAAAGGCAAGTATTGTGGATAGACAAATGGAAGAAACCGAAAGACAACTAAGCGCCTATAGTAAGAAATTAATATAGTGTTTTATTTGATTTAAATCACATTTTAAATAGGTCTAAAGGGATAGAATGTTACTAACAAGTAATTAGATTAAAAATCTAATTGTATTTTAAGGAGTCTCTTAGGTCTGCCCGTTATGTGGAGTACCAAAATTAGATTTTGAAAAAGTAGAAGAGTAAAATTTATTACATTGGAGGTTATTTTAATGAAAGGTTTTGTTGATAAGGATACATGTGTAGGATGTGGATTGTGTGCTGCTGTATGTCCTGAAATTTTTGAGATGGTTGATGATGGATTGGCGGAGGCATCAGAAAATGAAATTGAAGATAAGCTAATCGAGAATGCTAAAGATGCTGAGCAACAGTGCCCAGTGAGTGCAATAACAGTAGAGTAATAATTATTAGCACAAATAAAAAAATGTGAAGGAGAAGATATAATGAATATTATTAGAATGAATGAAATAGAAGGCAAGAAAAACATGAGAGGCGTTGTAGCTAAACAACTTATAAGCCATGATAACACAAGAGTTATGAATTTGAATTTACAGCCTGGAGATGAAGTTCCCCAGCATAAGGTTCCTGTTGATGTATTTTTTTATGTTGTTTCTGGTAAAGGAACAATACAAATTGGAGAAGAAAAAGCTGTAGTTAACGCAACTGATATTATTGTTTGTGCGCCTAATACAAAC
>NZ_JBNMNU010000111.1:0-14022 GCF_051278035.1 Clostridium sp. | reverse complement strand
GAAGCTTTAGATGGGCTTCCACCAATAAAAATGCACTGCTCAGTGCTTGCTGAAGAAGCTATACACAAAGCAATTAATGATTATAGAAGTAAAGCTGGACTTGAAGTATGGGATTATAAAGAACACGGTGATATACATGCGCAGGTTCACGGAGAATAGGAGATATTAAATGAAAAAAAAAGTAGTTATTGGAATGAGTGGCGGAGTAGATAGTTCTGTAGCTGCATATCTTTTAAAAGAACAGGGCTATGAAGTTATAGGAATTATGATGAAACTATCTCCAGATAATCCTGATTATGAAGAAAACGAAAGTGGATGTTGTTCTATTTCTGCTGCGAATGATGCAAGACGTGTTGCAGATGTGTTAAACATACCTTTCTATGTAATGAATTTTAAGGATGTTTTTAAAACAAATGTTATTGATAACTTTATAGATGAATACATGGAGGGTAGAACACCTAATCCATGTATCGTTTGTAATAAAGTTATTAAATTTGAAGAATTCTTAAGAAAAGCAAAAGGTCTTGGTGCTGATTATATAGCCACAGGTCACTATGCTAAAGTTGAAAAAATAGAAGGCAGGTATCTACTAAAAAAATCGGATGATGATAAAAAAGACCAGACGTATGCTCTGTATACTTTAACTCAAGAGCAATTAAGTCATACTCTGATGCCGTGTGGAGACTATACTAAGCCGAAAATAAGAGAAATCGCAGAAAAAATAGGACTAGAAGTTTATAGAAAAAAAGACAGTCAAGAAATTTGTTTTATACCTGACAATGATCATGGAGCTTATATTGTAAAATATAGTGGCAGGAAAATCAAGAAAGGTAACTTTGTTGATAAGAAGGGGAAGGTACTAGGAGTACATAAGGGGATTGTTTACTATACCATAGGACAAAGAAAAGGACTAGGGATTGCTCTAGGCAAGCCTATTTTTGTGACTGATATAAATCCTCTAACTAACCAAGTGATTTTAGGAGACGAAGAAGATATTTTTAAAACCACACTTATAGCAAAAGATTTAAATTTTATAATGTTTGATAAGATTGAATCGGATTTAAGAGTTACAGCAAAGATTAGATATTCTGCAAAACCTCAATTAGCTACTTTAATTCCATTAGAAAATAATAGGATGAAAGTTGTTTTTGATGATAAGCAAAGGGCAATAACAAAGGGACAATCAGTGGTTTTCTATTTAGATAACTCAGTAGTTGGCGGAGGAATAATAGAGGAAATTTTATAAGTTCGATATAAACAAAGCTACGCGTATAGAGGGGTGTCTAGTTATAAAACTAGGTATCCCTCTATGTTTATAGAAAAAGGAGAGTGATTAGCATGTATAGTGATAAAGTTATGGAACATTTTTATAGTCCTAGAAATATGGGGATTTTAGGTTGTGCTAACGGTATTGGACAGGCGGGTGACACTAATTGCGGTGATATAATGAAGATTTATATAAAGGTGCAGGATAACATAATTACAAGTATTAAGTTTAAGGCTTTTGGTTGTGGTTCGGCAATAGCTTCTTCTAGTATTGCTACAGAGCTTATAAAGGGCAAAACACTAGAGGATGCATGGAAACTAACCAACAAGTCAGTTATTGAAGCACTGGATGGATTACCAGCGTCAAAAGTGCATTGTTCTGTTCTTGCAGAACAAACTATACATAATGCAATAAATAATTATAGGGAATCTCAAAAGCTTGAACCTTGGAAAGACGATATAAAATAAAAAAATTATGTAATAACTTTTAGGCTAATTGGAAAACATAATTATAATAAAAAATAATTGTGTTGTTTAAATAGGAGATATTATGTTTAAAAGCAAAGATTTTAAATTTATGAATGTGGTCACTGTGGAGGGTAAGAAAATCGGATTTATTAAAGACCTATTAGTAGATTTTCATAATGGAAAGGTAATTGGCTTCCTAGTATCCCCTTATCAATTTTTTCGCAAAAATGTTAGTGTATTAAAAGAAGATATAATATATTTTAACAAACATATGGTAGTTAAAAAAGTGGAGAACAATAAGTATCTATGTTTGCATAGCTTTGTTAATATGGATGTAATAGATAAATGTAGTAACATATTTGGTATGGTTGAGGAGATTAATTTCACAGGTGATACCTTTGAAATAAGAGGTGTTATAGTGTCCTCAGGATTTATTCCGAATTTACTTAGGGGAAAAAGAATAATGCTAGTAAATGAACTTATACTTGGGGAAGAGAATCTTTTATACATTCCAAACTGCGAAGAGCATTCTTTTAAAAGCATGCCACATAATTTTTTTGTTAAGGTAAATGCAAATGAAAAAAGTTAGCAAAATAAAACTGGTTATTGGGATTGTTAGTATTATTCTTTTTTTAGTAGTAATTGGTATGGCAATAAGAATACCAATTATAAAACAACTAACTAACTTAGTCATTATTTCCTTCGTTGTGGCCTATATACTAAAACCAATATATATGGTTTTGATTAACAAATATGTAAATAAAAAGTTAGCTTCTGCTTTAATAATAGTTGGGCTCGTGGGACTAATAATATTAACTTTTGTATTGATTATTCCATCTATATTTAGCGAAGGCTCAAATCTTAATAAATCAATAAATGATTTAGGAAAATACTTGACCCATGCAAATTCAAAAATAAAAATTCTAAACAAAAACAAAGTCATGAGTGGCATTGTAGATACAGTATATAGCAAAGCAAATGCACAAATAATTGTGATATTAGATAAAATATTAAGTTTGATTATGAGCCTCTCTGAGAATTTAATAACTTACATGGTTTCGCCTTTAATAATCTACTACTTTTTATGCGATAGTGAAAATATGATTAATAAGGCATTAATAATTTTTCCGCCTGAGAGTAGAAATATAATAAAGAAAACCATTGAGGATATTGATAAAATATTAGGGAAATATATTATAAGTCAACTTATCCTATGTGGATTCATAACTGTTGCTACCTTTTTCATTTTGCTATTCTTAAAAGTCGATTTTCCACTTATACTGGCACTAATAAACGGAATTTTTAATATAATACCATATTTTGGACCAATATTCGGGGTAATACCTGCTATTTTTATAAGTCTTCTAATTTCCCCTAAAACAGCTTTATATGTAGTAGTGTGTTTTTTTGTACTTCAGCAAATTGAAGGCGATGTGTTATCACCAAAAATTATTGGCGATAGTATAAGCATGCATCCGCTAACGGTAATAATATTATTGCTTATAGGCGGGAGTGTTGGAGGGATTTTAGGTATGATAATAGCAGTGCCACTTGGCGTAATAGTTAAAGTTATATATCAGGACTTAAACTATTATTTATTTTAAGTATGATTTGTGTTTATTGATGAATCAAGGTAATATATGCTATAATATATATATGTATAATTTAATATTTGGTAATGATGAGAATAAGTAAATAAATTGCAACATTTAGAGAGGAAGTGTAGGGTGAAAACTTCTTGTTGCATATATTGAAGCTATCTTTGAACCATTTTTAATTGAGAGATATTGCTATATGATTAATTTATATTAATTATGTTGTCATATAATTAGGGTGGTAACGCGGAAAACTTTCGTCCCTTGTATTGGGGGAGTGAAGTTTTTTTTATATTATAAAAAAATATGAGTTTTTAAAAACCACGTGCAAAAACGTGATAAATAAATGGAGGAGATATTATGGAAAAGTTAGGGCTGAATGAAATCAGAGAATCCTTTCTAAATTTTTTTGAAAGTAAGGGACATCTTAGGCTGGAGAGCTTTCCGCTAGTGCCTAAGAACGATAAAAGTTTGTTACTTGTAAATGCAGGAATGCAACCACTTAAACCTTATTTTACTGGACTTCAAACGCCGCCAAATACGAGAATAACTAATTGTCAAAAATGTATTAGAACAGGTGATATTGAAAATGTAGGCAAAACCTCAAGACATGGTACTTTCTTTGAAATGCTTGGTAATTTTTCTTTCGCAGATTATTTTAAAGAGGAAATTATTCCATGGTCATGGGAATATGTAACAGAGGTTTTAAATATACCAAAAGAAAATTTATATGTAACCATATATTTAGAGGATGATGAATCTTTTGATTTGTGGAGTAAAAAAACTGATATTGATACTAGTAGGATTTTTAGACTTGGAAAAGAAGATAACTTTTGGGAAATAGGTCAAGGACCTTGTGGACCCTGTTCAGAAATACACTTTGATAGAAATGTAGAACTAGGGAAAATAAAAACTACTGAAGAATTCGTTAAGGCAGGTAATGATGATAGAGTAATAGAATTTTGGAATTTGGTATTTACACAATTTGACAAAGATGCCCAAGGGATCTACAACATTTTAAAGCATCCTAACATAGATACAGGGATGGGCCTTGAGAGAATAGCTGCGATAATGCAAGATAAAAACAGTATCTTTGAAGTAGATACTATAAGCAATATACTGCAAGAGGTTTCAAGAATTTCAGGAGTTAAGTATGGTGTAAGCCATAAAGAGGATGTATCCCTTCGGGTTATAACGGATCACGTTAGAAGTACAACTTTTATGATAAGTGATGGTGTTATTCCATCTAATGAAGGAAGAGGATATGTTCTTAGGCGACTACTCAGGCGTGCAGCAAGGCACGGTAGGTTACTTGGAATCAAAAATAATTTTCTATATGAGCTTTGTAGTACTGTTATAGAAAATTCTTTTGAAGCATACCCAGAATTAAAAGAAAAAGCTTCTTATATTAAAAAAATCATAAAACTTGAAGAGAAACGATTTTCAGAAACTTTAGATTCTGGTATGGAAATTTTGAGTGGTTATATAGAAGAACTTAAAGAAAATAATATTAACATTTTAAGTGGAGAGAAAGCTTTCAAATTATATGATACTTTTGGATTTCCATATGAACTTACAGAAGAAATATTAGATGAGGTTGGAATTGAAATTAATTTAGAAGATTTTAATATCAAAATGCAAAATCAAAGACAAAGAGCAAGAAATGCTAGGGCTCATTCGGATTATATGGGTAGCGGAGAAAACAAATTAAACATAATACCTAAAAATATTGTAACAAAATTTGACGGATATGATAAAACAGAATTGCAATCTATGGCTAAAGTCTTAATTTGCGACGAAGAAATTGTTTCAGAGATTTTAAAGGGCTCAAGAGGCATTATTATAACAGACGTTACTCCATTCTATGCTGAAATGGGAGGACAAACTTTTGATAGTGGAATTATTTTTAATGAGAATTTCAAAGCAGAGGTTTACGACTGTCAGAAGAGTGCTTCAGGTAAAATAATTCACTTGATAAAGATGATGGAAGGTTCACTTAAGCAGGATGAATTAGTAACTCTAGTGGTTGATAAGGAGAAAAGAGCGTCAGTTTGTAAAAACCATACAGCGACCCATATGCTACAGGAAGCACTAAAAATGGTTTTAGGTGATCACGTTCACCAATCAGGTTCTTATGTTAATGAAGAAAGATTGAGGTTTGACTTTACTCATTTCTCCGCGTTAACTCAAGATGAAATAAGAAAAGTTGAGCATATTGTAAATCATAATATTATGCAAGTATGTAAGGTTGAAACTAATGTTATGACTAAGGAAAAAGCAAAAGACAGTGGTGCGGTAGCATTGTTTGATGAAAAATATCAAGAGGATGTTAGGGTAATATCTGTAGGAAACTATAGCATGGAATTATGTGGTGGTACTCATGTGAAAAACTCAGGAGAAATTGGAATGTTTAAAATTGTATCTGAAGCTGGAGTTGCAGCAGGTGTTAGAAGAATTGAAGCTATAACAGGTAATAAATCAATTGAATATATAGAAGATAAAAATAATTTGGTGAAAAATATCGCAAGCACACTTAAATGTACAGAAAAAGACATAATAAATAGGTTGCAAATTCAATTGGCAGAATTAAAAGACAAAGAAAAGGCAATAATATTGTTAAAAGGAAAATTAGCCTCATCTTCAGGAGAGGAAATTTTAGACGACATCAAAGATGTTAAAGGTATTAAAGTTATTTGCGGTATTGTGAAAGATCTAGAGGTAGAAGCCTTAAGAGATTTGGCAGATAAACTTAGAGATAAACTTGTAAGTGGAGTAGTTGTCCTTGGAAGTACCACCAACGATAAAGTACACTTTGTTGCTATGGCATCTAAGTCTGCAATAGATAGTGGAATCCATTGTGGGAAAATAATTAAAGAAGTTGCTAAAATAGCTGGTGGTGGTGGCGGAGGAAGACCCGACATGGCACAGGCTGGTGGAAAACTTCCTGAAAAATTAGAAGAAGCCATAAATACTGCACCGTCTATAATTGAAACTATGGTAAAATAGTATACTTTTTGCAAGAACTGTTTTATAATATAACTAATAAGACTAAATCTAATCCATGTTAGTATATAGTGTGGAACTTATTGTAGCTAAGAACTGTATTAAATCACCAAAAGGTGTATTTTACAATAATTAGTGCGTAATAGGGGAAGGGGCGTATAGAATGGATACTAATGAAAATACAGTCCAATTTGATTTTGTAAAAGATAAAAAAGATTTAACAAAAACTATTCTGACTGACGTGTATAATTCGCTTATAAAAAAAGGTTATAACCCGGTAAATCAAATGGTAGGATATTTAATTTCCGGAGATCCGACGTATATAACGAATTATAATGGAGCAAGAGCGCTTGTAAGAAAGCTAGAGAGAGATGAAATATTAGAAGAAGTTTTAAAATCTTATCTAGACATTAAAAAATAAAATGTCCTTAGGGACATTTTATTTTTTAATGTTGATGTTATGGATTAATTAGTTAATATTAAAGGAGTATATGAATGAGAATATTAGGCTTAGATATTGGAGACAGAACAATAGGGGTAGCTGTTTGTGATCCACTAGGATTAACTGCACAAGGAATCACAACAATTAAGAGGAAAAGTGTAGTTTTAGATATTGAAGAGATTGCACAGATATGCAAAAAGTATGAAGTGGAAACTATTGTCTCTGGACTTCCTAAAAACATGAATGGTACTATAGGACCACAAGGTGAAAAGATTCAGCGTTTTTGTGACAAGCTCAAAGAAATTATGGATTTAGAAGTAAAAATGTGGGATGAAAGATTAACAACGGTAGCTGCTAACAGAGTAATGCTCGAAGGAGATTTATCTAGAGCAAAAAGAAAGAAAATTGTAGATAAAATTGCAGCTACATTCATTTTGCAAGGATATTTGGATAGTTTGGGAACACGTCTATAAAGATTTATTAAATATAGAGTATAAATAAAATAATACTAATTGTAAAATAGAAAGGAGAAATTAAGATGGATAATAATGTTGAAACAATACTATTAAACGATGAAGAAGGTAATGAAGTAGAATTTGATGTCATAACTAAATTAGATATTGAAGACAAAGAATATGTCATAGTTGCACCAACTGGAGAAGAGGATATTGATGCAGTTGCACTTAGAGTTGATAAGGATGAAGATGGTAAAGATATATTAGTTACAGTGGAAGATGATGCGGAGTTTGAAATGATATCACAAGCTTATGATGCGGTATTTTCTGAGAACCTTTAATTTATAGTAGCCCCTAAATGATTATCAATTGACAATGCACTGAAATAGTATTAAAATTAGATTATAACAAATGTAATTTTAGTTGATGGGGCAAATAGTACTTATATAAAGGGGGATATTTATGTCGAAGTTATCTCTAGAGAGCATTGAGAGTTTAAAGGAAAATTTAAAAAAAGAAGGGTATAAGCTTACTCCTCAGAGAAGAGCTATTTTAAATGGCATAATTAAAAGTGAAGGTAGCCATCTTACTGCGGAAGAACTATATGACTTGGTTAAATCAGACTGCCCAGAAATTGGTCTTGCTACAATTTATAGAACAGTTCAACTTTTAGAGGAAATGGGTACAATTAGGAAGCTAGACTTAGATGATGGTTGCAGTAGGTATGAACTTAACCATGAAGATGAGACTCATCAGCATCACCATCTAATATGCAAACGCTGTAGCAAGGTAATTGAGGTCGAGGGTGACTTACTTGACGAATTAGAATCAATTGTTGAAAAAAAATATGATTTTAAAATTGAAGATCATAGTTTGAAATTTTACGGTGTTTGTGATAAATGTATTGGGGAATAACTCGTTTTCTGAAATATCAAGCGTTTTTTTTAGGAAATGGTAATATTTAATGATGCAACTAGAGTAGATTTGTCATTTAATAATAATGAATTATCTGTTTAGTTGACATTTTTGCTACATAATATTAAAATAAGAATAGTAATGCGGAAATTGGATGCTGCAAAACGTATCCAATTTTCGTTTGAGTAAAATTTTAAACACACGAAAAAAAATTGGAGGATTAATTAATATGGATTTATTTACAAGAAATGACGTTAGAAATATAGCAATAATTGCCCACGTAGATCACGGCAAGACAACAATAGTGGATTGTTTACTTAAACAAAGCCATGTTTTTAGAGAAAATGAAAGAGTACAAGAAAGAGTAATGGATTCTAATGATTTGGAAAAAGAAAGAGGAATAACAATTCTTTCTAAGAATACAGCGGTAATGCATAATGGAATTAAAATTAATATAGTTGATACTCCGGGTCACGCTGACTTTGGTGGAGAAGTAGAACGAGTACTTAAGATGGTTGATAGTGTACTTCTTGTAGTGGACGCATATGAAGGTCCAATGCCACAAACTAAATTTGTATTGAAAAAGGCATTAGAATTAAACCTTAAACCAATAGTTGTTATAAACAAAATTGATAGAAAAGATGGTCGTCCTACAGAAGTGCTTGATGAAGTCTTTGACCTATTTGTTGAACTTGGAGCAGATGATGAACAATTAGACTTTGCAGTAGTATATGCTTCTGCTAGAGAAGGGTTTGCTAAATTTGAAATTGATGATGAAAGTGACAACATGGAACCATTATTTGAATCTATAGTAAAGAATGTAAAGGCACCAGATGGTTATTTAGAAATGCCACTTCAAATGCTTATTTCAACTATTGATTTTAATGAGTATGTTGGTAAAATTGGAATTGGTAAAATCGAAAGAGGAACAATCAAAAGAAATCAACAAATAGCACTTATAAGAAAAGATGGTTCAATAAACAATGTTAAAGTTTCAGCTCTTTTCGTTTACAATGGTCTTAAAAGAGAAGAAACAGAAGAAGCAATACTTGGTGATATCGTAGCAGTTTCTGGTATTCCAGACATTAACATCGGAGAAACAATAGCTGATATTAATGAACCAGAAGCACTTCCATTCATTGAAATTGATGAGCCTACATTAACTATGAATTTCATGGTTAATAATTCTCCTTTTGCAGGTCAAGAAGGAACTTATGTTACATCAAGACACATAAGAGATAGACTTATGAAAGAACTTGAAACCAATGTTAGTTTAAGAGTAAAAGAAATTGATGATGGTTTTGAAGTAAGTGGAAGAGGAGAACTTCATCTTTCAGTTCTAATTGAAACTATGAGACGTGAAGGATATGAATTCCAAGTGTCAAAAGCAAATGTTATATATAAAGAGGTAAATGGCCGTAAAACAGAGCCAATTGAGTTCCTTACAATTGACGTACCAGAAGAATTTATGGGCGTAGTAATGGAGAAAATGGGACCTAGAAAAGCAGAAATGGTTAATATGACTTCTGCTATAAATGGATACACTAGATTAGAATTTAAAATACCATCAAGAGGATTAATTGGATTTAGAAGTGAACTTATGACTGATACCAAGGGTAATGGAATAATGAATCACGTTCTAGATGGTTATGATAAGTATAAGGGAGAAATTCCAGATAGAAGTAGAGGATCATTAATTGTATTTGAAGGCGGCGAGTCAGTAACTTACGGATTATTTAATGCTCAAGATCGTGGTACTCTTTTCATAGTGCCAGGAGTAGCTGTATACGCTGGAATGATTGCAGGGGAATGTGCAAGAGCTGGAGATATGGAGATAAATATTTGTAGAAAGAAACAATTAACAAATACTAGATCTTCAGGAGCTGATGAATCACCGAAACTAGTTCCAGTAAAACAAATGACACTAGAACAGTGCTTAGAATTTATTTCTATAGATGAATTGGTTGAAATTACTCCTCTAAACATTAGAATGAGAAAAAGACTATTAGACTCAGGACAAAGAAAAAGAGCAAGTAGTAAATCAAACAAATAGTTTAATCTATGGGGTGGTTTAATGAAAAAGATAGGGCTATTAATGGTGGTTTTAGTAGTTTGTATATTATTTACTAATTATAAGTATAAAGAAATAATACAGCATCCTATTAAAACGGATAAAGATGTCCATGTTACAGTTAAAAATGGAGATACTCTATATAGTATACTAGATG
The DNA here is from genome assembly GCF_051278035.1 of Clostridium sp. Classification (GTDB taxonomy): domain Bacteria; phylum Bacillota; class Clostridia; order Clostridiales; family Clostridiaceae; genus Clostridium_AD. The sequence continues at coordinate 3,650 of NZ_JBNMNU010000111.1, read as the reverse complement.
ATTTAAACCAAAATGGGGCTATAAAAAGTTCAAGTGTTTTAAAGTTTTATATCAAAACAAATAAGATTAAATCAAATGTTCTCCCTGGAAGGTTTTTCATTCCGAAAGATGCTACAGTAAGTCAATTAATAGCCATTATATCGACTATCGGAAATGATGAGGATATAATTAAAGTTACTGTACCAGAGGGATATGACATAGATAGTATTGCAACGCTATTAGCACAAAAGAACATAATTACCAAACAAAAGTTTGTAGAAAGCTGTAAAACATATAAATTACCTACTTATATTGTTGGAAAAGAAAACCGAAGATATAATTTGGAAGGTTTTCTTTTTCCAGCTACCTATGATTTTAAAGCTGATATGGGTGGGAATGAAATAATAAAATCCATGTTGAACAAGTTTGAAAGTACAATAAAAGATTTAAAAAAAGAAAAGCCTATTGATATGGAGAAATTGGACAATTTAATAATAATGGCATCTATTGTAGAAAACGAAGTTAGTGATACAAAAGAATTAGATATAGTAGCTTCAGTTTTCTATAACAGACTAAAAATAGACATGAAACTTCAATCTTGTGCCACTGTTTTGTATTCTTTAGGTAAACATAAAGATAAACTATTAAATAGTGATTTAAAAGTAAAATCACCTTATAATACTTACATAGTGAATGGTTTTCCCATAGGGCCAATATGTAACCCAGGAAAGCAATCTATTAAAGCAGCCTTGTCGCCTGCTACAACAAACTATTTGTATTTTGTTTCCACTAATGATGGGAAACATTTTTTTACAGATGACTATAAAAAATTCTTAGATGTCAAAGATGCAACACAAGGATTTTAATCCTGTGTATTAGTTACAAGTGAATAAATAACAAGTCAATATTATGTTTATTTGACTTGTTATTTATTTGCTTGTATTTTAATTAGTTTCTGGAGGAAATTAAATGAGTGGGATAACATATGATTATATGGAACAATATTTAAGAGATTTAATTCCGGTAAGTACTGGGATTTTAGAAGAACTTGAAAGTTTTGCTATGGAAAACAGAATTCCAATAGTTCAAAAGGAAACAGCCAAATTTTTAGAACTCATGATTACTATAAATAGACCTAAAAAGATTTTAGAACTTGGCACTGCCATAGGCTATTCAGCTATCTTAATGAATCTAGCTTCTGGTGGGGAATGCGAAATCACTACTATTGAGAGAGACGAAAAAATGATAGAGATTGCAAAAGCTAACATAGAAAAATGCAAACTAGGAAGTAAAATTACTGTTCTTAAAGGAGATTGCCTTGAAATTCTAGAAAATCACAAAGGTGAATATGATATGATTTTTATAGATGCAGGTAAAGGACACTATAATCATTTTCTTCCTCACTGTCTTAGACTATTAGGCAAAAGAGGAGTTCTTATTGCCGATAATGTCCTTTTTAGGGGAATGGTTGCGTCGAAAGAACTTTTTGAACGTAGAAAAATCACTATAATAAAACGTATGAAAAGTTATTTAGAATTAGTATCTAATAATGATGAACTTATAACTTCTGTAATACCAATGGGCGATGGAATCTCAGTTACGGTAAGAAGAAGTACAGATAGCAAAGAGGAGGAATTGAGCTAATGAAACCAGAAATACTAGCACCTGCAGGTAATTTAGAGAAATTAAAAGCAGCTATAAATTTTGGTGCAGATGCAGTTTATTTAGGTGGAAGTAAATTAAATTTAAGGGCTTTTGCAGATAATTTTAGTAATGAAGACTTAAAAGAAGGAATAGATTTTGCACATTTAAGAGGTAAAAAGGTATATGTTACAATAAATGTTTTTGCTCATAATGAGGATTTAGATGGTTTAGAGGATTACTTAAAAGAGGTATATAAACTAGGCGCGGATGCTATCATTGTATCTGATCCAGGAATTATTATGACAGCAAGAGAGGTTGTTCCAAATTTAGAAATCCATTTAAGCACTCAAGCTAACAATGTAAACTATAAATCAGCTATTTTTTGGCATAAGCAAGGCGTAAAAAGAATTGTCCTTGCAAGAGAATTATCTCTAAAAGAAATTAAAGAAATTAGAGAGAAATTACCTGATACTTGTGAACTTGAAGCTTTTGTTCATGGATCTATGTGCATGTCCTATTCGGGGAGATGTCTCATGTCAAATTATATGACGAGTAGAGATGCAAATCGTGGACAATGCGCTCAGCCATGTAGATATAAATATTTTTTAACAGAAGAAAAAAGGGATGGGGAATACTTTCCTATAATTGAAGATGATAAAGGTACATACATAATGAATTCAAAGGACTTATGCATGATTGAACATATACCAGAACTTATGGAATCAGGTATAATGTCTTTTAAGATAGAAGGAAGAATGAAGAGCTCATATTATGTTGCTTCTGTATGTAAATCATATAGGGAGGCGGTAGATAATTATATATCTGATCCGGGAAATTATAAATTTCAGCAAAAATGGTTGGATAATCTTCTGAAACCTAGCCACAGACAATATTACACCGGGTTTTATTTTGGAGATCCCAATAAGCAGATATATGAATCATCCTCATATATTAGGAATTATGATATTATAGGAATTATAAGGGAATATAACGAAGAAAGTAATATTGCGCTTATTGAGCAAAGGAATAAAGTATTTCAGGGTGATACAGTTGAAGTACTAAGACCTGTAGGAGATAATGTTTTAATTGTTCTAAGTGATATGAGGAATTCTAAAGGACAAAGCATAGCCTCTGCTCCTAGCGCTCAAATGTTATTTACTATAAATACATGCGAAGAGCTTTGTAAGGATGATATACTTATAAAATCCAAGGAGGAAAAATAATGCATCGTCCGATTTTAATAGGCATAGCAGGGGGAACAGGTTCAGGAAAGAGCACTATTGCAAGAGAAATTTATAAGCATTTCGATTCAACATGTATTGCAATGATTGAACAGGACTCTTATTATAAGGATCAAAGTTCCCTTTCTTATGAAGAAAGGGTCAAAACGAACTATGATCATCCGGATGCTTTTGATACTTCACTTTTGGTACATCATCTAAATCTTCTTCTAGGAGGGGAATCAGTTAAAAATCCCATATATAATTTTGAAATACATAATAGAACAGAAGAAACAATAGTTGTGTATCCAAGAGAAATTATTATAGTTGAAGGAATTCTTGTACTTCAGGAAAAATGTCTTCGTGATATGTTAGACATTAAAATATATGTAGATACTGATACAGATGTGAGGTTCATAAGAAGACTTGTGAGGGATATTAATGAGAGAGGTAGAACAACGGATTCAGTTATAAATCAGTATTTAAATGTTGTTAAACCAATGCATGAACAATTTACTGAGCCTACTAAAAGGTACGCAGATATTATAATACCTGAAGGTGGTCAGAATAAAGTAGCTATAGATATAATTACTGCAAACATAAGTCAAATACTTCAAAAACATTAAAAGTAAAAAACAAATATAAAGTATAGAACATCTTATTATAGGCGAGAATTAGTCTAGGTGAGGTGTTTTTATGTATAGTGGAAATAATATGTTTGGAAATGCAAATTATAAGGATGAAATTAAAAAAAGGTCTTGGACAATGATGGTTATTTTTATGCTTTTATTTTGTTTATTGATTTGG
>NZ_JBNMNU010000110.1:0-14174 GCF_051278035.1 Clostridium sp. | reverse complement strand
AGTGGTAACACTTTCTGGTCCAGACGGATATATATATGATCCAGATGGAGTAACAGGAGAAAAAATAGATTATATGGTTGAAATGCTAAGTGTAAACAAAGGTTCAAGAGTTAAGGATTATGCAGACAAATTTGGTTGTGAATTCTACGCTGGACAAAAACCATGGGGCGTAAAAGTTGATGTAGTAATACCATGTGCTACTCAAAATGATATTCATATAGAGCATGCTAAACAAATAGTTGCAAATGGAGTAACTATGGTTTGTGAAGGTGCTAATATGCCTTGTACTAACGATGCTGTTGATTATTTCTTAGAAATGGGACTTAAAGTAGGACCATCTAAGGCTGCAAACGCAGGCGGAGTTGCTACATCAGGACTTGAAATGAGTCAAAATAGTATGAGACTTTCATGGACTGCGGAAGAAGTAGATGTAAAACTACATGCAATCATGATAGATATATATAATAATTGTAAAAATGCTGCAGAAGAATTTGGATTTGGATATAACCTAGTAGCAGGAGCTAACATTGCAGGATTTGTTAAAGTTGCAGAAGCAATGCACGCGCAAGGCAATTATTAATACACAAATAAATATTAAAGAGAATCCTTTTAAAAGGGTTCTCTTTTTGTACTTTGTGCTATTTGTTTGCTACAACTTTGTTTTGTTTAAGGAACACTGAAACACTCAATACAATTACAGCTGAAAATATAAAGACATATACAATTGATATTAAACCTGCTGTATGGAAAAACTTTAGATAGATAAAGATACTAATAGATATAATGGTCCAAAATAGAGAAACATATGACATCTTATTATTTCGTTCTCTCCAATGATCGGGATCTTTCATGGAACCAATAATTCCATCTCGCCGTTTGCTGTTTTCACTTGTGTTAACTACTAGAAATTTGTAATATAAGAAAAATAAAAATGTTATTATAGAAATACCTAAAAATAGATAAGATGCGGACATACTAGTTATATTCAAAAAAATCACTCCTTATACAAGGTGATCTTAAAATCACACTTTGTAAATTAATATGCCCAAAATGTTAAAACATATGTTTATATATGATTTATAAGTTATAATAAAATAAAGTGTGTAAATAAAAAAGTTTTTAAAAGGAGGAAAAAAATGAAAGAAATTCATAATTGGCATAATGAAGTTATAGGTTCAAAAGTAGTAGAGGCACTTGGTGTAAATGGATTTGAAGCTATTTATTTTCCGAATGGTGAACAAGCCTCGGAATTTTTAATGAATAATATAGTTAAAGGGGACAAGGTAGGCTTTGGAGGATCCATGACTATAAAGAAATTAGGCATACAGGAAAAAGTTAAATCTATGGGAGGCATTATACTAGATCATGGTGACCCAAGTTTATCCCCTGATGAAAAAATGGAAACTATGAGGAGCGAGCTTGTTTGCGATGTTTTTCTATGTAGTTCTAATGCTGTAACTTTAGACGGAGAACTTGTTAATATTGACGGGGTAGGAAATAGAATAGCAGCAATGAGTTTTGGTCCTAAAAAAGTAATTGTTGTAGTAGGAATCAATAAAATTTGTAAAAATGAAGCTGCAGCCTTTCAAAGATTAGAACAAATTGCATCACCAAAAAATAATAAAAGGTTGAATACGCCTAATCCTTGTACTAAAACTGGAGTTTGTAGTGATTGCAAATCAGATTCTAGAATTTGTAGGATTTATTCAGTAATTAAGAGAAAACCTATGAGAACTGATATTACTGTTGTTGTAGTTGGTGAGGATTTCGGGTTTTAACAAAATCATTTAATTGGTAATTTTTAAAAATAGTAGACAAATTAATATAAGAATAATATAATTGTATTATAGAAACAATTGAATATAACATGTAATTTTAAGAGGGAATGTGGTTTAATGCCACAGCAGCCCCCGCTACTGTAATCATGGACGACAGGTATAAAACCACTTGATGTATTTAAAAGCGTTAGGGAAGGGTGCCTTTAGGACGAAGTGAAAGCCAGGATATCTTTTATAATTATAAATATTACGATACCTTCGGAGGGAAGGTTAAGGCTTATATTATATAGACCTTTACCGAACTTTTAAGTTCGGTTTTTTTGAGTTTTAGGATAACATTTATTAGGAGGAGTTATGGTTAGTAAAAGCGGCAAAATTCATGTTTTAACAGCAGCATTACTTGGGCTAAATTTACTTGTAATAACTTTTTTATGCAAAAATCCAATCGTTCTTACAATAATTTTTATGTTCTGCGTCTTTACTATGTTATACAGCGGAAATATCGAAAAGCTTAAAAATGGACTTAAATATTTTATTCCTTTCTCTATATTAGCGATAGTGGTTAATATGATGTTTGTGTCACAGGGAAGCACTACTTTATTTTATTTGTTTGGAGAAAGATTCACATTGGAAGCATTACTTTATGGTGTTATATTAGCATTTAAACTTTTAGTGGTAATTTATTTGTTTATGGTTTGTTCAATAATTATAGATACAGATGTGGCATCTTCATATTTTTCTTCTAAACTACCAAAATCAACATTAACCATTATGATCTCACTTAAAATATTTCCTAATATGAAAAATAGAATTATAAACTTAAAGGAAATATACAGCATAAGGGGTGTTGACTTTGAAGGAAAAAAGCTAAAAGAAAAAATAAAAAGCAACATACCGGTGTTATCTGTTTTGCTTGAAGATTCCTTAGAAGGAGCTTTTGGTATAGGCGAAGCTGCTTATGTGAGAGGTTTTTTAAGTGGAAATAGAACTGTATATGATAAGCCTAGGCTCCAAACAACTGACAATTTATTGATTATAGGGAGCAGCGCTGCAATGATTTTTTATTTAATAATAAAGGCAAGTGGGCTAGATGATTTTAATATATATATGAAGGTAAGTGCGTCACAACTTATTAATTATTGGATTATAGTCCTACTAATATTAGTGATTATAATAGAAATTATTCTATCTAAAAAAATAATGGATAAAAAATAATACTACAGGGAGCAAATGAAATGTCATATATAGAGATTAAAGAATTATCCTACTACTATCCTAAAGAATCAAAACCCGTACTTCAAAATATAAATTTAAACTTAGATAGAGGAGAGATTTTATTTGTTGTAGGAGAATCAGGTTCAGGTAAATCTACATTAGCTAAGTGTATTTCAGGTGCAGTACCAAATTTTTATGGCGGCACAATAAAAGGTAATGTAAGTATAGATGGAAGTGAAGTAACGGAAATGGAACACGGCAAAAGGGCAAGTGAGATAACTATGGTTTTTCAAGATCCGGAAAGCCAACTGATTATGAATAAGGTTCACAGGGAGATTGCTTTTGGACTTGAAAATATTGGCGTAGAAAGCTGTGAAATGAAGAGACGAATCTTTGAGGCTATGCAGTTTTCTAATATATTAGATATAGCCGATAGAGATATTAATACGCTATCTGGTGGACAAAAACAAAGAGTGGCAATAACTTCTGCAATAGTGTATTTACCCAATTGTATTATTTTAGATGAACCTACATCTCAGCTAGATCCGGCTTCTGCGGAAGATGTTATTGGACTTATAAAAAAAATAAACGACGAATTAGGAATTACCATTATCATCATTGAACAAAGAATCCATAAATGCTTTGACATTGCTGATAAAATTCTTATATTAGATCAAGGAGAAATAACTTTTTTAGGAAGTAAACAGGAGCTTTATAATAATAACAAAAGAGAGCTTCATGAGTTTTTACCGAATTATTTAAAAATAGCAAAAGCTTTGGATATAGCGAATATGCCATATAGTTTAAGAGAAGCAAGAAGAGCTATTGAAGAATTTACATATGAATATAAATCAAGTTCACTAAGTGAGAATTTATCTAACAAGGACGAACTTATAAAAATTGAAAATTTAAGTTGTAAATATGATGATAATACAGCAATTAAGGATTTGAATACCAGTATAAAGCAAGGTGAATTTATTGGGATTATGGGTGCTAATGGCGGCGGCAAAACTACTTTTTTAAAAGCACTTATGGGGCTAATCAGTTATAGTGGTAGCGTTAAGGTATTGAAAGATTCTTTTGAAAGCGGAGATGGTAGTGGTAAACGAGCCAACAACACTTTCGTGAATTTCAGTGGACAATATAAAGAAATTAAAAAACTTAAAATTAAAGATATAGCAAGAATTATAGGATATATTTCACAAAACCCTAATGATTATATATCAAAGGAATCGGTTTATGATGAATTAAAGTTTACTTTAGATAATTACAAGATTAAAGATTATAGCATTATAGATGATACTTTAAAGGCTTTAGACATTTACAAATTAAAGAATAAGAATCCAAGAGACCTTAGTGGGGGGGAGATTCAGAGAGTTGCTATAGCCTCGATTTTGGTTCTCAAGCCTAGAATTTTACTTTTAGATGAGCCAACTAGGGGACTTGATTCAAAGGTTAAAACAATGCTAGGGGAGATACTACAAGAACTTAATAAAAATGGGACTACGATAATACTTGTAACTCATGACGTGGATTTTGCAGCAGAATTTTGTAGTAGATTTCTATTAATGTTTAATGGTGAGATAGTAGGAGATGGAAATCGCAAGCAAGTTCTAGGCACAGGAATCTACTATACAACTACCATTAATAAGATTTTTAGAAATAGTAATATTTTTACTCTAAAAGATTTTGCTTTTAGTGAAGTACTTAAAGACAAATTAAATATGAAGGTGAGATAGTGAAAAAAATTACAATGTATTTTACATTTTTAATTCCGATATTATTAATAATGCTGGGTATAAAATATAAGAGTTATATTAATATGTCTTTAAGTGTAACGTTAGCTGTATTTTTAATAATCTTTTTAAGCTATTTCTATTTTGAAAAGAGCTCTATGGGTACTAAAGAAATAGCAGTTATAGCAACCCTAAGCGTATTTGCAGCAATAAGTAGAATACCCTTCTCGGCAATACTAAATGTTCAACCAACTACGTTCTTAGTAGCATTATCTGGGCTGGTGTTTGGACCCTATGAAGGGTTTTTGGTTGGAAGCACGGCGGCGTTTATATCAAATATTTTTCTTGGTCAAGGCCCATATACTCCTTGGCAGATGCTTGCCTGGGGTATAGTTGGAGCAATTTCAGGCTTAATAGGTAAAAGAGGGAAAAAACTTTCTGTAGAAAAATTTGCCGTCATATGTTTTGCGTATGGATTTCTGTTTGATTGGATAATGAATTTATGGCAAGTGCTTATAATATTAGATCCAATTAGTATTAAGGGTATTCTAACGATATATATTACGAGTGTAACTGCAGATATAATGCATGCTGTGGGTAATTTTGTTTTTGCTTTAATTTTCTACGAGAGTTTCTACAAAGTATTAACTAGATTTAAAAACAAATTAGAAATAACATACATTAAAAATATTGAAAAATTATAGGGGGAAATAATGAGAAAAATAATTAAAATGAAGGTTTATACTATGATGCTAGTACTAATATTTGTACTGGGTCAAATTTTTACAGGAGCTAGTACTATGGTTAAGGCAGCAGAAAACGATTTTGAGGTTTTCGTGCAGGTACAAGGCCACAATAGTGTGATTACAGAAGGTATAACAACCAAAGCAAACGCATTTGAGGCTTTAAAAGATGTATTAGCTAAGAATAATATAGATATGAATGCCACGGATGGAGATTATGGAAAATTCATTTCGGAAATTAATGGAATAAAAAGTGGTAAATTTGGTGCTTACGATGGGTGGCTTTATGCAATAAGTAGAAATAACAGTTATATTAATATTACATCATCAATTGATGATACAACATTAGAAAATAGCGATAAGCTTATTTTATATTATGGTGATATGGGAACGATGACTGCAAATAAAATAGATTATTCAACCAAGGATGCAAATGTAGAATTAACTATTAGTTTAAATAACACGTATGAAGACTGGACAACCAAAAAAGAAGTAATTACTCCTATTACAGGTATACAGGCTAAAGTTGATGACAAGGATGTAGTAGTTGTGGATAATAAAATTACGCTTACAGAAGGGCTAGAGTCTGGAACTCATACTCTTTGGCTAAGTGATTTTAGAACTGATGCATCTCCTAAAGTAGTTTATGATAAAATAGAATTTACTATAGGAAAAGAATTAGCACCAGTCGTTAATGACAATGAAGATAATGGAGCTGAAGTTGTAGATAATACTACAATTACAAAAGAAATTTCCAAGGCAATAAATAGTTCAGTAGTAGCTGTAAATGCTAAGGGGATAGATACATGGTCTGCTGTGAGTTTAAACAAATTAGGTGAAAAAGTAGACACTGAATTCTTAAAAGAGAGCATGGAAGATATTAAGACAAATGGAGTAAAAGATATAATTAATACTGATTTAGAAAAATTAATTATAGGATTAACTGCAGCTGGATATACACCTTATGATGCTTACGGCTATGATTTAGTTTCTGAGCTATTTAACAGGGATATAGACACATTCTTAATTAATGATGCAGTGTTTGGAAATTTTGTTTATAATTATGCTAACATAAAGGGCGATTATAAAGTAACTAAGGAAAAATTGGCTGATATTATAATGCAGTCTAAGTTAAGCTATGAAGCAAATGGAAATGAAATGGTAGGATGGACTTACTATGGGGACAAAATAGATCCAGATATGACAGGCGCGGCAATAAATGCTCTTTCAGAATTTTCTAGTACAAAACCAGAGGTTAAAAAGTCTATTGATGCTGCAGTTAATACCCTATCTATATTACAAAATGAAAGTGGATACAGTGTTAGTCAATATGGGTTAGCTAGTGAAACTACAGCATTTGTTATATTAGGACTTACGTCTGTAGGAATAGATCCAGAGGGAGAAACATTTACTAAAGCCAATGGTGATTTAGTCTCAGCGTTATTGTCCTTTAAAGCTGAAGATGGAGGATTTAAGCATTTGGTAGAAAAAACTAAATCAAACTATACATCAACAGAGCAGGTACTTAGAGCGTTAATAGCTCTTAAAGAATATAAAAATACTAGAAAATATGATTTTTATTCTAGCAATATTAATTCAATGGAGTTGCCAGCTTTTTCTGTGGAAGAAACTACATCAACAGATAAAGTTGTAGCTATAGACGAAATTAAAGCAACGAATGAAGTGGTGGATAATAAATTACCACAAACGGGTGCAATTATTGATACTAATGTTCTTATAGTTTTAGGGGTGCTCTTTATGATTATAGGAGCGATAGGAGTGCTATACACAAGAAAAGTTAGTAGTGAAAAATAATATATAGTATAAATAGGTAACAATGTCAAAATAGAAGAGAGTGATTTAGTTGAAAAAGAAAATATTACTTGTAGCTACAGTTATATTAATAAGCGTAGGGATTTTAGGTATTTCTAAAATTGTGCAAGATAAGTACCTTAATAAAAATACCGCTGAAGTACAACAGGAAGAAAAAGACTTAAAATTAGCAGAGGGTGCTGTAAAAGAAAAGGATATTCAAGAACAAACGATTAAGGAAGAGGCAGTTAAAGAAGAAGCCGATAAAGTGGAAACAGTGAAAGAAGTAACAGTTAAAGAGGATGTTAAACCGGAAGTTAAGAAGCAGGAAACAACCAATACAAAGACTAGTAGCACTGAAAAAGTAGTAGTTGTTAAGAAAGATGCAGTTGTTGTAGAAAAAGAAATACTTGTAAACACTCCAGAACCTAAAAAACAACCTAATTTAATAATTAAAGATGATATCTCCGGTAAAACTGTTTTATCTGTGAATATAAGCATTGAGAATAAAACAGTAGCAGATATTACGCGAATTGGGGTAGGTAATAACTATGCAGCAACAGGAAGAGGAGAAACAACTTATTTTACAAGGCTTTATGATCTTAAGGCCAGAGGTGCCGGCCCTTTAAGCGGCTGGTGTTATTATGTAAATGGAGTTAAGCCTGGCATAAGCAGTGGAGCATATAAATTGAAGTCAGGTGACATTGTAATGTGGAAATATTTAAAAGACGCAGTCAATAATTAAGGCTATTTTTAGTATATAAAAATTTATATTTACAATTTTCAAAAAACACTGTAAATTATCACTAAAATATCTTATAATGCTATTATGAGTAGCAAATTATGGGAATGGGGTGAAAAAATGTTACAGTGTCCTTTTTTAACAACTACTGAAGAAGAAGTTGAATGTTTTAAGGAATGTTCACTATATAGGTGGGCAGATAACGGGGGTAATTGTCCGTTTCTTGAACTAAAAGTTTTTAAACCACTAATTATTAAGAATCATTCAGATTATGATTTATTTAGTAAAGATAAAAGCTCACCATTAAGGTTGTTGTATAAAGATACCTATTCATAGTGTATTCTATTCTCTTGTGTATAATATGTAATAATTGGATATAATTAAATTAAAATAAATAAACATAAGGGAGATGAATTAAATGGAAAGAACTTTAGTTTTAATTAAGCCTGATGGAGTTAAGCGTGGTCTCATCGGGAAAATTATCAATCAATATGAGGAGAAATCCCTTGAAATTGTAGCTCTTAAAATGATGACGGCCACAAAGGAAAGTGCTGAAAAACATTACAGCGAACATGTTTCAAAAATTTTCTTTAAAGAGTTAATAAATTATATTACTGAAGGTAAGATTTGTGCAATTATATTAATGGGTGAAAAAGCTGTGGATGTAGTAAGAAAAATAAATGGAGATAAAGATCCAACAAAAGCAGAAATTGGAAGTATAAGAGGCAAATTCACTTTAGACAAAACTCAGAATTTAGTTCATGCATCTGATAGTTCTGAAAGTGCAGAACGTGAAATTACAATTTGGTTTCCAGAGATTACTGATGATAAATATGAGGGAACTGTGGATTTATTAGCAAGTGTTCCTGGACCACTAGTAAACGTATAATTTAAGGTCCATAAAAAAACTAGCCAAAAATTTTGGCTAGTTTTTTTGATTAGTGCGAACCACAATGTCCAGAGCATCCACTGCAGGATTTATTATCTCCTTTAGAACAATTTGGTTTACTATTTTCCGGTAACTTTGTTTTGATCCAAAATCTAGAATCCGCGAAGTCTATTGTAAGTTCCACAATATTATCCACAAGAGTTTCATTATACAATATTTTCAAATCGCCGAGAGTATTTTTAATGTCCTCTGTTTTATAATTATCTAAGATAATATCCACTTTTGCGGTTTTGCAACAACCACTGGCGTACACAAATCTTACACTGTCATAAACACCGTCCTGTTTAATCATTTTCGTAAGCTCTTCATGAGCATCCTTAGACAGTTTTAATTTTAAAGTTTGCTCCATAATTCCTCCTAATATCATTTTAGATAATTTTTATATTCTTATTAATAAACGATTATTATTCTTCCAAGGCTTCAGAATAATGGTTTAATAAACTTTGTTTTAAATTCCATAGATTCCATGAAAGATCCACATAATATGCATGAGGATTTTGTAATCTCAAAACTTCTGGCCATAATTTAGAAACTTCTTTAGCGGAAAATGATTTTATTTCCATAACTGAAGGAGATTTATAAATAGGTTTTCCATTTTCAAATATTTTAGCCAGAAGATCTTTTACATAGTAATTTTTTAGTCGGGTCTTTTTCCAGGTAAAGGTCGGATTAAATATTTCGAGGGTTCTACTTTCATCAATTACCTCGTCATTTAATGTAATTAAATCAGCGATTGCTTTGTGTGTTGATTTATCAAAAATCCTATATATTTTTTTGAATGCAGGATTGGTTATTTTTTCTTCATTCTCACTAATTTTAATTTTTGGGATTATGGTTGAATCGTTTTCAACAGCGACGAGCTTATAAACGCCGCCAAACACAGGCTCTGATCTTGCGGTAATAAGTCTCTCACCTACGCCAAAATTATCAATTTGTGCCCCGTTTTCCAATACACCCTTTATTATATGTTCATCAAGGGAATTAGAAATCGTAATTTTTACATCTTCGTATCCAGCTTCATCAAGAATTATTCTTACTTTTTTAGTTAAGTAAGTAATATCGCCACTATCTATTCGGATTCCCTTGGGTCTTTTGCCCATTGGCTTAAGTACTTCATCAAATACTTTTATGGCATTTATCACACCAGAGTGTAGTACGTTATAAGTATCTATAAGTAATAAGCAATTATCAGGGTAAGTTTTAGCCCAAGATTCGAAGGCTTCGTATTCAGTATCAAAAAGTTGTACCCAGCTATGAGCCATAGTACCAATAGCAGGAATATCAAACATTTCTTCAGCTATGGTACATGCAGTACCAAAACAACCACCAATAACAGCAGCGCGAGCACCATATATAGCGCCATCATAGCCTTGAGCACGCCTTGATCCAAATTCTAGAACTGGTCTACCTAAGGCTGCTCTACATATTCTACTTGCTTTAGTTGCTATTAAGGTTTGATGATTTATTGTGAGAAGGACCATAGTCTCAACAAATTGAGCTTGCATAACGGGGCCTTTAACTATAACTAGGGGTTCACCAGGAAAAACGGGGTAACCTTCTGGTATTGCCCATACATCGCAACAAAATTTGAAATTCTTTAGGTAATCTATAAAGTCTTCTGAAAAAACATTTTTACCTCTTAAATAGGATAAATCATCTTCAGAAAAACTTAAATTAGAAAGGTATTCAATTAACTGTTGTACACCAGACATGATACAATATCCACCACCGTCAGGTATTCGTCTAAAAAACATATCAAAATAAGCAATTTTATCTCCAACATTATTATCAAGATAAGCATTAGCCATGGTTAATTCATAAAAATCTACTAGCATTGTTAGATTTCTTTCATTTCTCACATTAAAATCTTTTGAGTTTTTCATAATTATGCCCCTTTGAAATTTAATAAAAGTATATAATGGAATTATAACATATTTCCAATTTATTAGGTACGTATGATTAATATAAGAACATTTTGGGTATAAACATAATATATTACATAATTAAAGTAGGTGGAAGAAAATGGACACAAGACACGGTATGAATAATAAAATATTAAGCAGTAGAATAAATACGAATTTAAGTGAGGAGCAAAAGGTAGCAGTTTTTTTTGAAAATAGGAATTTACTAGTTACAGCAGGTCCTGGATCAGGCAAAACAGTCGTTATTGTTAATAGGATTATTTATTTAATAAACCATAAAAAAATAAATCCTAGGAATATTATTGTCATTACTTTTACAAGAGCCGCGGCTATTAATATGAAGAACAGATACGTTGCCATCAATGGAAGTGATAGAGTTCCGTTTTTCGGCACTTTTCATGGCTTATTTTATAAGATTCTTAAAAACTATTATGGTGAGATAACTATAATAAATACACTAGAGGTATATAAACTCATAAAAAATGTACTAATGTCCTATTTAGATGAGGTAAGTGATGAGAAAGTAAAGGAAGTAATTAATAATATTTCTGTGTTTAAGACAAGTGGAGATTTAATGGAAAGTTTCTCACCAAGTATTGATAAAGGAATCTTTACAGCAGCCTATAATATTTACGAGCAGTACAGAAAAGAAAAAACCTTATATGATTTTGATGATCTTCAAATAGGTTGTAGAAATTTATTTATAAAAGATTACACAATACTTCAGGCTTATAAAAAATTATTTAAATATGTTTTAATTGACGAATTTCAAGACTGTGATTCAATGCAAGTGGAAATACTAAAACTAATAAATGAGGGTAATTCAATTTTTGCAGTAGGTGACGAGGATCAATGTATTTATGGGTTTAGAGGATCAAATCCTGAGTGTATGGTCCGGTTTTCAGAGCATTTTGAAGGTGGAGGAAAGTTACTGTTATCCGTAAACTATAGATGCCCAAAGAATATTGTGGAAATATCCATGAGTCTTATAAAGAATAACAGCATGAGGAATGAAAAACACATCAATGCGTTTAAGAAGCTGGATGGTGGCATTGCGGTACTTAATAGTGTAAATGAAAGCTATCAGGCAGAGGAAATAAGCTGTATTATTGAAAAGCGATCGGAAGCGTCGGATAAAGATTATAGGGATAATGTTATATTGTACAGAACAAATGTTGAGTGTAGAAGCCTAATAGACGTATTTATTAAAAAAAAGATTCCTTTTTTGCTTTTAGATAAGGAGTATGATTTTTTTCAACATTTTATATGTAAGGATATAATTGCATATTTAAAACTGAGTATCGATAAGACAGACAGAGATAGTTTTGTTCGGATAATTAATAAACCCTTCAGATATATAAGTAAATTAAATTTAGAGAAATTGCGACGGAATTCTGTAAAAGATGATTGTTTTGAAATGGTAAAGGATATAGAAGGTACACCAGTGTTTCAAATGAAGATGTTAGATAAATTAAAAAAAGATATACATAATTTAAATGAAATGTCATTGAAAAGTGCAATAGATAATATAGTTTTAAGTATTGGATATCACGATCATATTAGAGAGTATTGCACAAAATTTAAGATTGATTTAGGTGAGATGGAGGATGTTATTTCTGAGTTTAGACAATCAATAGAAGGATATAATGCTATAATACCTTTTTTAGAGCATGTAGAAGAGGTTAAAGATGAAATTAAAAGGCACAAGAAAAATACAGAGGATGATGCCGTGATACTGAGCACAATCCACGGGGTAAAGGGTATGGAGTTTAAAAACGTATTCCTTATTAATTGTAACGAGGAGAATATTCCACATGTAAATAGCATGGATAAAAACATAGAGGAAGAAAGAAGACTATTTTATGTAGGGATTACAAGAGCCATAGACAATGTTTGGCTTTGTATTTCTAGAAATATTAAAGGAAAAGTCAAAGAAACCTCACGATTTATTGTGGAGTGCAATATAATAGGTGAAGATGGTAAAAATTTACCATTTAAAGAAGGAGATAGAGTACATCATAAAAGTTTCGGGGAAGGAAAGATAATTGCTATTACAAGTAAACAATTAGCTTTGAAATTTGATGGGGGAATTGTAAGGAAATTCGATGCGAATGTACTATATAATAATTCCTTAATTTCAAAAATGTGAAACTTAGTTTAGATTAAACTAAATGATACCTTGCGAGTTTCTAATATAAGGAGGGATTAATTATGACACTTCCAAAAGGGAAAAACTCTACTAATACTGCTATAGAAAAGGCTAGAGGTGTAAAATCAACGGCAAAGGATAAACCTACTGAATCTATTGGTAGAAAAGGAAATCTTAAAAAGAAGAAAAAAGGAAAACATAAATAATAAAACCAATAATAGTAGTTTATTGGTTATCTTCTTTTGTCGGATAAAAACACACTAAAGTGAGACAATATATTTAGATAAAGTGAATATCTGATATGAAGGGAGAATAAAAAATGAACAAAAAATTAAAAGCCTTGGTGCTAACCTTAACCATTTTAACATCAACAGGTATAAGTTCTATTGTTTCTGCTCAAGTGTTTCCAACTATTAATTACACAGTTAAATCTGGTGATAGCCTGTGGAGAATTTGTGCAAAGTATAAAGTGGGGGTTTCAGAGGTAATATCTGCTAATCCTCAAATAGCAGACCCAAACTTGATATACCCGAGCAATATCGTAAAAGTACCAAACTTAGCAGAGGTAAAAACAATAGAAAAGCAAGTAGTTACAATGGTAAATAAGGAAAGAGCCAAAGTAGGTCTCGCTCCTTTAAGGCTGAATTGGCAATTATCAAGAGTGGCAAGATATAAGTCGCAAGATATGATAGATAAGGGATATTTCTCTCACCAATCGCCAACGTATGGTTCACCATTTGTAATGATGAAGGCCTTTGGCATTAGATATATGTCTGCTGGAGAAAATATTGCTTACGGTCAGAGATCGGCAACAGAAGTAATGAATGGCTGGATGAATTCTCCTGGACATAGAGCAAATATCTTAAGCAAGAACTACAGTGAGATAGGTGTAGGTTTAGCAAAGAAGTCCAATGGGACGTTGTACTGGACACAACATTTTATAGGAAGATAGTTATTTAAATATATGGCTTTTAGAGCAAAAGTAGCATTTAATTATATGCTACTTTTTTGTACGTCCAGCATGTGTACTGAGCCGATAGGCTGAAAGAAGCCTAAGTCACCTAACCAACGGGAAGACAACCTGAGAGCAAGGGCGTTACTGGCAACGGTAGGGTCTGAAGGAAGCAG
>NZ_JBNMNU010000109.1:0-14848 GCF_051278035.1 Clostridium sp. | reverse complement strand
CTTACTCTTAAGGATAAAAACAACAAAGTTGTTTGGGGGATGGACCCTAAGGAAATACTAAACAATAACAATGTTAATATGCTTGTTAAAGATGAAGGAGTCTATAATATAAGCACCTTTAATATAAATTTTAACGGCCGAATTGTAGGCCATATACAAGTGGGACAATATGGGCCAGTATTATTATATAAAGAAGATGTAAGTTTTAAAACATCTATAAATAAGAGCTTTATTTTAAGTGTTGTACTTTCAATATTCATAACAATATTAATTAGTTTACTTATTTCAAAGCAGTTTTCATCACCACTAAGTCAAATTTCAAAGATATCGGTTTATCTTTCAAATGGAAACTATAAAGAAAGGTCTCATAATAAGAGTAGTATTTTAGAACTTGAGGTCTTAAGAAATAGCATAAATACACTGGGAGAAAAACTTCAGCATCAGGATGAGCTTAGAAAAAGGTTAATATCAGATATTTCACATGAAGTTAGAACACCTCTAAATATTCTTCAAAATAATTTTGAAGCGATGATTGACGGCATTTTTCCAGTTGACAATGAAAGATTAACTTGTCTTAACGAAGAAGTTATTAGATTTGCAAAGCTTATAGATAATTTAAATGCCTTAAAAGAGGTCGAAGAGTCAAAAACGGTCTTAAGTATGGAGAAAATTGATTTGGCGACTATTGTTTCCTCGGTTGTAAAAGATTTTGAAGTAATAGCTGAGGATAAGAATCTTGACATTATATTAGAATCTAGCATTGATAAACAATATTATATTTTAGGTGATAGTGATAAAATAAGACAGGTAATAATTAATTTGCTCTCAAATGCAGTTAAATTTACTAAGATGCTTGGAAAAGTTAACATTACTTTAGAAGCAGAGAATGAAAAAGTAATATTAATAATAGAAGATACAGGCATTGGCATTAAAGAGGAGGACTTACCTTATATATTTGAAAGATTGTATAGAGGAGATAAAAGCAGACGTGAAATAGAAGGCAGTGGAATAGGACTTACAATTGTACGAGATATACTAACCCTACATGCGGCAACTATAGAAGTGAAAAGTAAAGAGGAAAAGGGATGCGTTGTAAGTGTTTATTTTAATAAGTTTTTTTTGATATCTTAAGTGAAATTTTTCCCGTGTAGATATAAATGAAGATGAATTCTTCGTGTCTATTGAGCATGTGAGTCATTGGTACCTATATACCATATCTTTTTATGCGATTTTTGTGATTTTTGCTAAATCTAAGCCTTTTTTAATCTGATTTTAATATTACAAGTATATAATAGGGAATGGTTATATACGCACACAGTAAAGAAAAAGGAGGATGAAGAAAAAATGATATCATTAATACAGAGGTTTGATAGCTTAATATTATTGTTTATAAAAAATAATATGCATGGAATTATTATGGATAAAAGCATGGTTATATCAACATACTTAGGAAATGGCGGGATCATTTGGATTATAATAATAGCTATACTCATGATTAAGAAAAAATATAGAAAAATAGGTTTTATGGCTTTAGGAGCTTTAATACTAAGTACAATTTTAGGAGAAGAAATATTGAAAAATGTAATTAAGCGTATAAGGCCATCAGAAGATATAGCGGCATGGAACCTTTTAATAGCAAAGCCTTTATCCTATTCATTCCCGTCCGGGCATACTACTTCCTCATTCGCAGTGGCAGGAATACTCGCAAAATATTTTAAACGTTATGCATTTGGATTTTTGGGTTTAGCATCTTTAATAGGCTTTTCAAGATTATATTTATATGTACATTATCCTACTGATATTTTGGCAGGTGTAGTTTTAGGGCTTATGTGCAGTGGAATAATAATTTACTTATTTGATAAAGATAACAACAATATTAACGCTCTCAGGTCTAAAATATAAGAGAACATTCATTGTGCAAAGTACAAACATTTACAAATAGTAAAGATTGGACGTGATGTTTTGAATTCTGTAATAGAATTAATTAATAATTATGGATATATAATTTTATTTAGTGCTTTAGTGCTTGAATTAATTGCATTTCCTCTTCCCGGTGAATTAATGATGACATACTGTGGTTTCCTTGTATATAAGTCAGAAATGAATTGGGGTATAAGTATCCTCGTAGCTACAGCTGGAGTAATAACGGGAATTACAATATCTTATTTTGTTGGTGCTAAGGTAGGAACAAGATTTTTTGAAAAATATGGCTCATATATTCATCTAGGACCTGCTCAAATGGAGAAAACGTCGAATTGGTTTGAGTCATCTGGTAATAAATTATTGATTTTAGCATGTTTCATCCCCGGAGTTAGGCATATTACGGGGTATTTTTCAGGTATAACGGAAATTCCTTATAAAAGATTTGCATTAAATGCATATTTGGGAGCTTTCATATGGACGGGTACTTTTATTTCTTTAGGTAAGGTTCTAGGACCAAACTGGGATAAATTTCATAGTTCTATATCGAGATATTTGATTATAGGATGTTTAATTGTATCTTTAATTTTGATTATTGTCTATGTCTATAAAAATCATAAAGCACAAATAATTGAGCTTACATATAGAATATTGAATAAGACAATTATTACATTTCATTCTATGGGGAAAATGAAAGTAGCAATTGCTGCTGTAGCAGTAGCTTTCCTCGGGTTTTTAATTCTTGTAATTGGTGTAGTGCAAGATTATCTAGCACATGAATTTGGACAATTTGACATTGTTGTAGCTTATTTAGCAAAAGCAATTTTCACTTCCAATTGGTCGCATCTGTTGGGGGTATTTAGATTAATAAGCTCAATTAAAGTATTAGTACCACTTACTATTCTCATGTTTATATGGATTATAAAAAGAAGTAGAAATAAAATTCTTGAAAGTCAGTTTCTATTGCTTGTAATTGGTGGCGGAGAAGTTTTGCAAGTTACATTAAGGCATATTTTTAGGCGTTTGGGACCTTCTTCAATAAGCCTAATAGAAAATAGTAAATATACGTTTCCAAGCAACCAATCTTTAATGACAATTGTTGCGTATGGTTTTTTTGCTTTTTTAATACTACGTAATGTAAAGAAAAATTGGGCTAAGACTGCAGTCTTAATTATAACGTTATTTATTTGTATTGCTTCCGGGATAAGTCCAATATTCTTTCAAACTGGATATCCAAGCGACGTTTATGCGGGGTATATTTTTGGTGGGGTTTGGCTTACAATAAATATTATTTTATTGGAAGTTTATCGTATAATACCTAAAATACAGTTAGAGTGTATATAGTGGGATTACGCTCGCTATTTAACTATAGGAAGGAGAGTGGTAATTTGAAAGATTTTAAAATTCTTTTAGTGGAAGATGAAAAGCAAATGGCAATGTTTATCGAAATGGAATTAGATCATGAGGGATATAAAGTTGACGTAGCTTATGATGGACGCGAAGGTCTAAATTTATCTGAGAAAAGCGAGTATAGTCTAATACTTCTTGATATTATGATACCTGGACTCAATGGAATAGAGGTTTGTAGAAGAATAAGAAAAGGTTCCCAGGTTCCAATAATTATGCTTACTGCAAAAAGTGATATATCAGACAAAGTTTTAGGGCTGGATGTAGGTGCAAATGATTATCTAACAAAACCATTTGCAATCGAAGAGCTATTAGCACGGATAAGGGTGTATGAAAGAAATAAATCTATAAGCAATAAGCCAGATGAAATTAAAGTAAAGGATATTGTTATGGATAATAAAACTCACGAGGTTAAGAGGAATGCTGAGATAATTGAACTTACAAAAAAAGAATATGATCTTTTAGAGGTTCTCATGATTAATAAAAATGTTGTGCTTACAAGGGAACAGTTAATTGAAATAGTATGGGGTTATAACTATGAAGGGGACACAAACGTAGTTGATGTATTTATAAGACATTTGAGAATCAAAATTGATGAAGGGTTTGACGATAAACTTATAATTACTGTAAGAGGAGTAGGATATGTTATTAAAAGCAATTAATTCTAAAATTATAAAAAGCGCAAAAATTTCTGTAAAGTTAACTGTTGTCTACGCTTTTATGTTCTCTTTAATATTGCTTTTATTAAACGTATCCATTTTATATGGAATAAAATATTATTTATATAATCAGGCAAATAAACAGGTAGACGATATGGGCTCAATTGTTCTAAATAAGATTACAGTACATAATAAAAATATAGATTTATCTGACACGCAACTATTTTCGGATACTCCGTCTAAAGAAAACATATTTATTAATATAGTTCAGGGAAATGGAAAATCGCTAAATATACCAGGGAAATTTAATTATAATATTGAAATTAAGGAACCTTTTGATGAAATAAGAATTTTTGAAGAACATGATAAACGCTTAGTATATAAAAATTTAAGGATTGAAACTAAAGAATATGGTGTGGTATATGTTCAAATAGTGAAGGATATGGATAATGAATATGATTTCCTTAAAATCCTATTTGCTTTTATGGCAATAGCTGATTTTTTAGGCATTATTGCTTCAATTATATTAGGATACCTTATAAGCAAAAGGATGCTTAAACCTATAAATAATATTATTAAAGCTGCTGATAATATTAGCATTAATAATTTAAAAGAAAGAATAGAGGTAAATGGTCCAGATGATGAACTTAAAAGACTAGGTAATACCTTTAACAAGATGACAGATAGGCTTCAAGAATCATTTAATAGGCAAAATCAGTTTGTAGCTGATGCTTCTCACGAACTTAGAACACCGATTGCAGTTATAAAGGGCTATGCAAACTTACTTGATAGATGGGGAAAGGATGACAGAGAAGCCTTAGAAAAATCCATTTATGCTATTAAGTTAGAGTCTAGTAATATGGAAGATTTAGTGGAAAAGTTATTATATCTTGCCAAAGGTAATAGTGGAAATCTTATAACAAAGAAAGTGAATTTTTGGCTTAATGATCTTGTTAATGAGGTGGTGAGAGAAAGCAGGATTATAGATAATAGACATATAATATCAAGTGATATAAATGATACCGTTAGTATTTATGCAGACTATAAAATGATAAAACAGATGATTAGGATATTAATTGATAACTGTATTAAATTCACGCCCAAACAAGGAAAGATTGATATAAGTTCAGAAATTAAAAATAAAACAGTGGAAATTACTGTTAGTGATAGTGGCATAGGGATACCGAAAGAGGAAATTAAAAGTATATTTGAAAGATTCTATACTGTAGATAAATCTAGATCTAAAGAAAACAGTGGTGCGGGCCTTGGACTATCTATTGCTAAATGGATTGTAGATGTACATGGAGGAACTTTAAATGCAGAAAGTAAGGAAGGCGAGGGAACAAAAATAATTATAATATTAAACATCTAGGTTTCAGATTTATCTGTTATGTGGATGTTTTTTTAACCTGATTTTAATCTTTTTAATATATAATGTGGAAAAGAAAGAGTTAGATAACACTTAATAGAAAAGGGTGGGAATCATGATAAAAATAAAAGATAGTAGAAAAACCAAAAGAAGTACAAGCAAATTGGTTTTATTATTTATAATATTTGAATTAATTTTCACAGTAAGTACAGGCCCATATATGGTTTATTATGGGCCATTTAAAAATGTGAAGACCACAGTAGTAGGTGCAGCGATGACAACTTCAACATTACAGTGGATGGCGAAATCATTTTTATCAGATAAAAAAATAAAACAAATTATAAAGGAACAATCAGCAGAAATTATAGTTCAGAACAACGTAGATGATAAAAATTTTGGTATAAAGGTAGAAAACATAAATGATAACAGTATCGAAAGATATGATATCAGAGGGAGAAAATTTAAAGGACATATCCTAGTAATTAGTGATCCAACTAGGATAAAAGTAGGTTATAGCAATAATTTAGGTAAGGAAGGTCAACTAACAAGTGAAATGGCAAAAGATAATAATGCAATAGCGGCGGTTAATGGTGGAGGATTTACAGATGGGGCATCAGGACCGCTTTGGTCTGGAAGGGGAGCAAATCCAATAGGGGTTATAATGTCTAATGGGAAAATTGTTTATAATAATATAAAAAGTGAAGATAAAGAGAGGGAGGTTGTGGCATTAACTAAATCAGGAAAGCTACTGGTTGGCAATCATAGCATTAAAGAAATGAAAAAAAATTTAGTAATGCAGGCAGTATCTTTTGGACCAGCTTTGATAGTTAATGGAGAGAAGACTATTAATAAGGGGGATGGTGGCTGGGGTATAGCACCTAGAACATCTATAGCGCAAAGGAAAGATGGATCAATAATATTATTAGTCATAGACGGCAGGCAAATAAGTAGTATAGGAGCTACATTAAGAGAGGTACAAGACATATTGTATGAATATGGGGCTTATAATGCTTCTAACTTAGATGGCGGTTCTTCTTCTACATTATATTATAATAATGAAATTATAAATAATCCTAGCGACAGATTAGGAGAAAGAACTATATGCTCAATTTTATATGTAGATCGCAAGTAATAGAGTGAAATCATATATTAATAACTTGTGAAACTCTCTTTTTTAAAGCACAAGATACCACAATAAGTCCTACTAAAAGAGCTATAGCCATATAGAAGCTATAAGATGTAGTCTCGCCTACTTTATCTCCAATATTTACAAAAACAAATATACCAGGTATCATTCCAAAAATTGTGGCTAAAGCAAAATCTTTAAACCTTACTCCTGAGAAACCTGCCGCATAACTGATAATATCAAAGGGGAAAAGAGGAATAAGTCTTAGTGCAAATACCAATGCAAAGCCCTTATCTTTAATAGCATTTTCTAAGTTTGAGATGTCTTTTTTTATAAACTTATTCAAAACCTTACGACCTAATGTTTGGGCTAAATAAAAAGATAGTGCACTGCCAAACATGGCGCCAATCATAGTATAAACAAAACCACTTACCATTCCAAAACACATTCCTCCAGCTATGGCAAGAATTGAATCTGGAAAAAGTGTAAGAGGTACAACCGTAAATAAAACTATATATACTATAGGTGAAAATACTCCACAACCTTCAACAAAAGTTTTTACATTTTCAGGTGTGCACTGCCGTAACGTTTTCATATTGAAAAAAGCGCATATAACAATTACAATTATTATAAAAAAAGGTATTACCTTTAGGATATTTATCATCTTTTTACTCATAGAAACCTCCAAGTAGTAATCTTATACAGCTAACAATTATCTATTCTTTTTTTGATGCTAAAATAGGAACAATGCCAAGCAATATTACTAGTAATATAATATTAATGATTGCGAATTTTATATTAGTTAATCCTAAGGCTTCTCTAAAAATTGATGCAGGAAGAGTGGTAATTCTTTTAGTACCTAGAATTAGAAGAGTAACGATAGCTGAAATACCAAAAGACCACAAAGTAACTATTTTTAAGCTTTTTTCGAGCACTCTTTTCTTTTTAAGTAAAACAACTGCATATATGATAATTGATAGAATTATAGTTATAAAAATAATTATGCCCACATTCATTCTCATTTCTAACCATACGCTTTGGAAAGCTAGAATAGAGAAAAACAAGCCTAGTACAAAGCCGTTATATATAAAAGTAAAAAACTTCATTTTTTCCTCCTTGTAAAGAAAAGGCACATAAATAAATCTATGTGCCCTTAATAATTATTGTGCTAGTTTAAATACTACAGTAACTCTTGTTCCATCCTCTGGAAGAATTTCTTCATTACCATAAAACTTCACAGTATCTGATGAGCCTGTAACATAGTTAGCATTACTTGTAATACCGACAGCGCAACTATCAAGACATAGCACACAACCTGTATTTTTTGCTTTAGCACTCTCTAGATTTCCACCAAATCTTATGTCCATAGGTTTGGCATCACTAGATTTTATTATATCATTGAAAGGTATTTCTTTTTCCAGACCTTCCCATGTTACGAAAACATCTATCTTGTCACCATCTACAGCAACTGCTTTTTTCATATCTTCCAATTTTAAATTATCACCAGGTTTAGCACCAATATCAAGAAGTGCTTGATGAAAATCAAGTTGACTTACAAGTCCTCTTAGCACAGATTTTTCACCATTTGAACCATCTTTAAAAACAACTCCGTGTCTGGTGGTTTCAGTAAAGTATTTAGCATTAACTTCTGTTTGCATTCTAATTTCTTTCTTATCTGTATCTACCACCATTAGCTTGTCTGCTTTTTCCACAGTTTTGGTTTCTTCTGCAACCTTGTTGCTTGAACAACCTACAGCCAGTGATACTGTTAAAATTATTATAGATAATAACGCCATTAATTTTTTCATATTTACCCCCCTCGTATATTGATATATAAAATCTACTCAACTTTATTAATTGTATACTAAAGTTTTGACAATCTCTAATAGTTTATTTGTATAGAACCTAAGTTAACTATAGAAATATCAAATAGATAACTTCACTTATTGTCCTCTTAAATATAGATGGTTGTTATATAATTATCCATGACGTTTTACATTTAAAGGGGGAAAGTTAATGAAACAATTTAAAAAATCAACTTATTTAAAGATAGCTGTAATTATAGCCCTTGCTTGTTTATTTTTTATTGGGCCTGTAAAAGAAATGATTTCTATTCTAAGTAAGATAGATGTTGAGGCTATAAAAGAATATATTTTGTCCTATGGCGCTCTAGCTCCTATTATATCCTTTATCTTAATGATACTTCAATCCGTTGTTGCACCGTTGCCTGCTTTTATGATTACATTTGCTAATGCAGGGTTATTTGGCTGGGTGAATGGAGCACTATTATCTTGGGTTAGCGCCATGGCAGGAGCTGTATTATGTTTTTTCATATCAAGGCTACTGGGTAGAGACATAGTAGAAAAGTTAACAAGCAAATTTGCATTGAAAAGTATTGATGACTTTTTTGAAAAACACGGTAAATACGCAATACTAATTGCTAGATTACTTCCCTTTATTTCTTTTGATATTGTAAGCTATGCAGCAGGACTGACATCTATGAGCTTTTGGTCTTTCTTTGTGGCTACTGGTATTGGACAACTCCCTGCAACAATTATTTACTCTTATGTTGGTGGTATGCTAGTTGGTGGGACCAAAATGATGGTTTTGGGGCTTTTAACTTTATTTGCTGTAAGTATATTAGTAGTATTAGTTAAAAAAATATATAATGAAAAAAATGCAAAAGCAATTAACAAGTAATCATAAAAAGGGAGCTAAAATTTGAATTTTAGCTCCCCCATTTATATAGTTTATTAATATTTAATTTTGATTTATATCGATTTCTCCAACTAGTGATAGGTGATGCTGGCGCTCCAGGAAACTCTGATTTTGAGTCCCAGGTGCCACCAAATATTAAGTCAAGAACATGAACGGATTTCTTTCCACCGCGAACCATGGATTCCCTGCAGGCAGCGCAATAAGTAACTATGTAATCAGTTTGAAACTCTTTAGCCCTCCTTGTCATAACTCGCAGGGCTAGTTCGGGGTTAGCAGGTGAAACCATTCCACCTAAACCACAGCAACGTGTTAGTTCTTTTGTATGAGGTGTTTCTGTATACTTATATCCAAGTTCATCCATAATCCATCTCATTCCATCATGAATTTCAGGTGCATTTCTAGTAGGACAAGAATCCTGTATTCCAAAGACAATGTCGCTATTTTTTCCTATACCTCTAGAAATTTCCGGTAAACCAATTTCAGGAAGTACTTCCCATAAAGATCGTATCTTTTGATTAGGGCTATGTTCACTCATAATCATATAACAGTTTTGACATGCAACTATGAGTTCATCGACGTCTAATTTGTCTACTTCAGCTTGAAAGCTCCCATATCTCTCTTTAAACTTATCAATTTGTCCCAAGGATTTTGTAGGTTTACCGCAGCATTTTAGTATTACTCCTGTTCCAGGCAATTTTTCCTGAAGATATTCTATTATATTATAAACAACATCGGGGTTATAAGAAGGCAAGCTGCATCCTGGTATAAATGCTCTTTTAATATTTGATGTAGTATTCATTAATTAAGAGCCCCCTTTTTTATATTTAAATGACTTTGTAGTATTAAACAGTTTCGAAAAGCTTAGAGATTGGTGAATTTCTACAGCGCTATGTCCCTTAATTGGTGATTTACCACTATTTTTTTTTACCATTTCTTTTCTAATATCCATAAACTTGATACCTAGCTCTAGTTTTTTAGGACAGACAATTGTACACTGATTGCACATGTTGCAGGAATAGGGAATTACAGGGTCAACCTTTCCTGTTTCGTAAAATCCTTTAAATAGCTCTTTTGGAGTGCTACAAAAATCATTCAGCATTATGCATTCATTCATGCAAAGTTTGCATTCAATGCAATCATCTGCAAGTTTCTGAAAACTATCTAGTAATTCCCTAGGATAAGTTAGTTTATTCATAAGTTACCTCCTGTATTAGGTTTAGTATTTGAGCACTAATATATTATACAACAAATATGAATGGAATATGAAGATGCAATTTCTACGAAGTACTAATATAATCGTTAGGCGGAGTAAAGAGAGTACAACTTTATTTTAAAGTTGTACTCTCTTTACTCTGATAACGAAATTATACATCGTTTAAGTAACTAAAATGATAGAAGATGGTTAACTTTATTTATGCATTTCATACTTCGTCATTTTCTCCATCATTTCATTCATCATTTTCTCCATCATTTTCATACTATTCATGCAAGTGTGAAGCATGTGCATCATTTGAGTCATGTGCATCATGTGCATCTTCATATCCATATCCATAGGCATGTTCATAGGCATGTTCATAGGCATGTCCATAGGCATATCCATGGGCATAGGCATAGGCATCATGTTTCTGGGCATCATTGGTACCTCCATACCATACATATCGTACATATCATACATTGAGTTCATATAGGTGATCCTCCAAAGATTATTACACTATTATATATATTCAAATAAGAGTTAAATGTGCAAGTAAAGGGGTTTTATAATTTGAGATGAAGAATCTTTTGGTGATAAAAAACTAGAAATAATTCAAACAGTTGAAAATATGATAGATTTGGTGTAATCTATAACATAGTAAAACTATTTTTAAATATAATATACATATAGATTTTGTATTATACTAACAAGTGTTGTTTTTAAAGAGGGGTGAATTAAGGGTGACTAATATACTGATTATTGAAGACGAAGAAAAGGTCTCAGAAATACTTAAAGCATATCTTGAAAAAGCAGGTTATAGTGTCTATTGTACGACAACTGGTATGGGAGGCATAAAAATATTCGAAAAAATTGAATTTAACTTAGTTATACTAGACCTAATGTTACCAGATATATCTGGCGAAGAGGTGTGTAGTGTATTAAGAAAAATGTCTGAAGTACATATATTTATGCTTACAGCAAAAAGTAGCCTAGAGGATAGAATAGAAGGATTAAACCTTGGAGCAGACGAATATCTTGTTAAGCCATTCAGTCCTCGAGAACTTACAGCAAGAGTAAATGCTTTGTTTAGAAGACTTAATACAAATAAGGGTGAAAAAAAGATTTATAATAATGGAGATTTTGAAATTAATTATGACGAAAGAATAGTTAAGGTTCTTGGCAAAGAAATATCTCTTACACCAAATGAATTTGACATAGTGCATATTTTATCATCTAATAAGGGCATAGTATTTACAAGAGATCAACTCATTGAAAGAATTATGGGCATAGATTTTCAAGGATTTGATAGAACAATAGATGTGCATATTAAAAACATACGTAAAAAGATAGAGGAGGATAGTAGAAATCCTAAATATATAGTAACTGTAACTAGAATTGGTTACAAATTCGATGGAGCTTAAATATCGAAATTAATCTAGATAGCATTTCAATATTCATATTGTCTTCACATGAAAATGTTAAACTAATCTCATAAATAATAATAATATTAAAATAAATTTATTGGAGGTTTAAAATTGAAAAAATTAAAGAAGTGGTATGATAATTTTTTAAAAGGGATGGAAAAAGCCAATGAAGAATCTTTTGGTGATAAAAAACTAGATTGTTGTGGATTAAATTCAAGTAAGAGTAAAAAAGCAGCACAAAATAAAAAACAAAAATAAAACTTCAGTTTGGAGTTTTATTTTTTTGTTAAAGTTTTTAAGTGCATCTTTATACTTTTCTTTTGACATGATTTTTTATTTAGGAATAGTAACTGTAAATGTACTTCCTTCCCCTAGTGTACTATTTACATCAATTGTACCATTATGTGTTTCAACAATAGATTTTACAATAGTCAGACCTATGCCTGAACCACCAGTTTTTTTATTGCGTGATTCATCACTTCTATAAAATCTTTCGAAAATGAAAGGTAAATCTTTTTCAGAAATTCCAATTCCATTATCCTTTACTTCTAAAATAATAGTTTCGTTTTTATCCTTTAGGGTTACAAAAACTTCTCCATTTCCATTGAGGTATTTAAGTGAGTTTGCAAGCAAATTATACATTACTTGTGTAAATTTATCCTTATCCATACAAACATCTATGTTTGAAAATACATTAGAAATAATTTTTGAATTTGAATTAGCAAATAGTGGTTCAAATGATGTTATTACTTTTTCCAGTTCTAGGGACAAGTTAAATCTAGATTTATTTAAATTAAGATTTGTTTGCTCAAGTTTCGCTATATCATTAAGGCCTTCCACGAGTTTTATTAACCGCTTTATTTCTTCATAAAAGCCTGTAAGCATTTTCTCCGTAGGTTCCCAAACCTTGTCTAAAAGTGCCTCTATATGTGATTTTAAATTGGTAAGAGGGGTTCTGAGTTCGTGAGCCATGTCTGATGTCAAGCGTTTCCTAAGGAGCTCTTGCTTTTGTAAGGTTTCCGCGAGATAATTTATTGAAGCATTTAAATCAATTATTTCTGTGGTTTTAGATGTAACATGAGATCTAGCTTCCAAATCTCCATTTCTAATACTATTAGCAGTTGCAGTTATTTTTGTTAGTGGTGAAGATATTTGTTTCGATAAAAGGATGCTTACAATTAATCCGAAAA
Organism: Clostridium sp.; assembly: GCF_051278035.1. Taxonomy (GTDB): domain Bacteria; phylum Bacillota; class Clostridia; order Clostridiales; family Clostridiaceae; genus Clostridium_AD. The sequence goes on along the minus strand of NZ_JBNMNU010000109.1, from coordinate 1,840 downwards.
TTAAGGCAATAAAACCGGAAAGAAAAAAAGAGTGATTCAAGGTCATCTTAAAAGTTAGCGCAGCGGCATTTAGATAAGAGTTCCCATAATATCCAAACACTATAGTGCCTATTTTTTTATTATTTTTCGTTAATGGGTAATTATCTTCAATGTATTCTCCAGGCTTAATTTCTGAAAAATTATTCATCATTGAGTTCATCATAGAACCCATCATTGTGCTTTTTTGTAAGGTTGAATTGCCAGAAGTGAAAACGACCACTCCATTTTTATCTTTAACTTCAATGTATAATTTCTCAGCATTAGCGTACCTTAATAATTCATTTTTACTACTGGCTGAAAAACCTGAATTCTGATCATATAAATCATTTGCTATATTTGTAATTTCAATTAACTTAGTTTTATGCTCATCAATTAAGTAGGTGTTGAATTTCTCACCAATCATATAATTTGAAATTAAAACTGCAATGAGTATAGATACAATTGCAGTAAGAAGAAAACCTAAAGATAATTTTTTTGTTAAAGACAATTTCATTTTGTTCACCTCGTATTTTAATTGGATTTTATAATAAAAAAGCTAACCTTGGAATTTATATCCCATTCCATAAACAGAAAGAATATATATTGGTTTTTTAGGGTCATTCTCTATTTTCTGTCTGAGATTTTTAATATGAGTATCAATAGTTCGATCAAAGCCATCATAGTCCATTCCCAAAGCTCTATTTACTAATTGTTCCCTTGAAAATACCTGACCAGGGTTAGTTAAAAGTGCAATTAAAATTTTAAACTCATTGGAAGTTAAAGTAATAGTGGCGCCTCGTTTTTTAATTGTCATTTTTTCAATATTAATCTCTAAATCACCATTATTGATAATTAATAGCTGAGCAAGAGGGTTATTATTCCTATAAGTTCTTCTAATAATTGCTTTAACTCTACTAACAAGCTCTCTATTACTGAAGGGCTTAGTTATGTAATCATCCTCTCCAATAGCAAGACCTTCTATTTTGTTGTCCTCTTCAGTTTTTGCTGTAAGCATAATAATTGGTACAGAGGAGGTAGCTCTAATTTTGTTACATACTTTTTCACCCGAAATTTTAGGTAGCATTAAGTCTAATATAATTAAATGAATTTGTTCTTTTTCAAATAGTCTTAAAGCTTCTTCGCCATCTGTGCAGGTTAAAACGTTGAAGTCTTCTTTTAATAAATAAGCTCCAATTACATCTAAAACTTTCTGTTCATCATCCACTACTAAAATTGTAATTTTATCATCCATTTTTTCACTCCTATATTTTAATGCGTTATTTATAGTATACGCTAGAGGTAAATTTAATCCAACATGGTATTAGAAAAACTAGGGTAAATACCCTAGTTTTTTTGAGTTAAAATGATTTTCTTTCTAGTATACTCTTCCTCATCAATTTCGCCTTTAGCTAATCTCTCATTTAATATATTTAGTGCGGAATAAGTTGATGATGTTGAATTGTTTGATAATGATAAATTTGAGTGAGAGTGATTTCGCATTAGTTTAAAAACTGTGAAAACTACTACTAAAAATATTAAAAATCCAAAACCCATCATTAGAAACATTCCGCCACCGCCATAGCCACCAAAGTGTCCATAACCAGAACCTGAAAATCCTCGGCAAAACATATAAATAACCCCCTTTTATTAGTTTATAGTTATTCTTATTATATAATTTAATTATACACTGTAATTGTGGAGAAAATATGAAGAAATAAATAAAGTGTGAAGAAAAGATGGTTAGCTACTAAAAGGGAATATTTTCATGAAACAATAGTTAAATAAAGGGATTTACAATTTCTTGTAGAATAATAGCATTTAG
>NZ_JBNMNU010000108.1:0-15040 GCF_051278035.1 Clostridium sp. | reverse complement strand
TGCATTCAATGGGATGTAGATAGCATTGATTGGAAAGAACAAGGGGCAGAAATTGAGTATAAAAGAATAGTAGAAAAGACTAAACCTGGATCAATACTTTTATTTCACAATAATGCAAAATATACACCCGAAAATTTGCCTAAAATTTTAGATTATTTAAAAGCAGAAGGCTTTGAATTTGTGAGGATATCGGACCTTATATACAAAGATAATTACTATATAGATGTGGCAGGAAAACAAATACAAAAATAAATATTAAATATATTGGTATTTATTATATATTTGTATTTATCATGAATTTGTATTATAATGTAAATACCAATTAGTTATAATTTTGGCAAATTTCATAAGAACAAAATTATTTCATTAATAGGTATATTACATTAGAAAACTGAATACTTATATTCTAAGGAAGGCTTATTAAAAAAAACTAAGGGAAAGAGGGGTTATAATGGATAATGTTATGTTAAATAACAAGATTTATTTAGAAGGAAAGATTGTATCTGAACTAAAATTTAGTCATGAAATGTATGGGGAAGGGTTTTATGTATTTGATTTTGAGGTTTGGAGACTAAGCGAAACAACGGATATTCTAACTATAACGATTTCGGAGAGATTGATTGCAGGTATTGATATTAAAATAGGAAATGAATTTATAATTGAAGGGCAGCTTAGATCATATAACAAATTTGTTGATGGATCTAATAGATTAATTTTAACTGTATTTGCTAGAGATATAAAAGTTTGTGAAGAGCGCAGTAAAAATCCGAATCAAATATTTTTAGATGGATTTATTTGTAAAAGCCCGATATATAGGACAACTCCTTTTGGAAGGGAAATAGCGGATATGTTACTTGCGGTTAATAGATTATATAATAAATCTGATTATATACCTACAATTGCTTGGGGGAGAAATTCAAGATTTTGTAAAAGCCTTGAAGTAGGAGATAATATAAGAATTTGGGGAAGACTTCAAAGTAGAGAATACCAAAAGAAATTATCAGAGGATGAAGTTATAAAAAAAATTGCCTATGAAGTATCTATATCTAAAATGGAGAAAGTTACTAAAGAGGGAGAGAACGTAGATGAATCAGATATGGTGATTGATGATGAACATAATTTTGACGCGCTAGACGCCATATAGTTCCACTTTCCGTACATTCCATTCTTTATACACAATAAAGAGCAAGTATTACGTAAAGTGCATCCGAATAAGCTTTAGTAATTGTTGGTAATTTACAATTACTTAGCGAAGTGAGATGCAGTTGTAGTAATACTTGCTCTTTTATTAACCTCTTAAATCATTCAACAGTTTTGTTTTTTCTTTAGTACCAGTATCAACATCTTTAATTATTTTTGCTGGAGCTCCAGCAACTACAACATTTTCAGGTACGTCATTAACAACTACAGATCCTGCTGCAATTACAGAATTATTTCCGATTTTCACACCTTCGAGTATTACAGCATTTGCTCCAATTAGTACATTATCACCAATTTCACAAGGGCTTTTGCTTGGCGGTTCAAGAACGCCAGCCACTACGGCACCTGCACCCAAATGAACTCTTTTACCAAGTTTTCCTCTTGCACCAATCACAGCATTCATATCTATCATAGTTTCATCGCCAATTTCAGCACCTATATTAATTACAGCACCCATCATTATAACAGCATTTTTTCCTATGGTAACCTTATCGCGTATAATTGCACCCGGTTCAATCCTTGCGTCAATATTTTTCATGTCTATTAGTGGAATAGCAGAGTTACGTCTATCTTGTTCGAGTTTAAATTTTTTGATCTTGTCTTTATACTTTATTAGAAAATCTGATACTTCTGTACTTTCACCAAAAAGTATATAAAAACTTCCGCCACCAAAATTTTCTATATTTCCAAATTGGCATTGTGATAAATCTCCATCGATATAGAGTTTAAGTGGAGTAGCTTTTTTAGCTTCTTTTATGTACCTTGCAATTTCATATGGGTCTGTTAAATCATAGTTCATAGTTATTCTCCTTTCATATTATAAGTATTAAGTGAAATTATTGTTTTTATGCATTTAATTTCTATTGATTCTTAAATTATAACAATTTATATCAATAAAACTAAGTAATTTATAATGCATATAGCAAAATTAATATAATTTTAACATAGATATTATTATTATTCTATAAAAGTTTTGAGAATTACTGATTTTTATGCTTTTTTATAGTAAAATGTTAATAATTCAAAAGCTTAAGTAAAGGATGGTAATTATGGATAATGTATTTTCAAATAATGTGTGTGATGTAGAAATTTCAGGAATTAGAAAATTTTTTAATAAAGTTACAAATGTTCCCGGGGCAATTTCACTGACACTAGGTCAACCTGATTTTCCTGTGCCAGAAAATATTAAAAAGGCTATGGTCGCGGCTATTGATGAAAATAAAACGGGGTACACTTCAAATGCTGGCATTTCCGAACTTAGAAGTGAGATTTCTAAGTTTTTATATGGCACAGGCATTAACTATTCAGCCGATGAAACAATTGTTACAGTTGGTGGAAGTGAGGCACTGCTATGTACATTTGCAGCATTTTTAAACCAGGGCGATAAAGTTCTGGTGCCGTCACCAGCTTATCCAGCTTACGAGAGTTGTGTAAAACTTTTCGGAGCAGAGGTAGTTAATTATAACCTTAATAGCGATTTTACTATTAATTTTGATGAATTGAAAAAACTTATTGAAGAGGAAGATCCCAAGCTTTTAGTTATGTCTTATCCTTCAAACCCCACTGGTGCGGCATTATCTTGCGAAGAACGAGATAAACTTTTTGAAATTTTAAAGGAAAAAAACATCTATATAATAAGTGATGAGATATACAGTTCATTATGCTATGAAAAATACTACTCTTTAGCCCAAATTAGTGAACTACGGGATAGAGTGATTTTGGTGGGCGGATTTTCTAAAATGTTTTCAATGACTGGTCTTAGAGTAGGATATGTTTGTGCTAGCAAGTATATAATGGATAATATAATCAAAGTACACCAGTATAATGTTTCTTGTGCAGCATCAATATCCCAATGGGGTGCATATGAGGGACTGGTTTCCTGTATGAATGATGTGGTCATTATGAAAGCGGAATTTGAAAAACGGAAAGAATATGTTTATAAAAGATTGATAGAAATGGGTATGGATGTATCTAGCCCAAGGGGAGCGTTTTATATATTCCCTTCTATAGAAAAATATTCTATGAAAAGTGAAGAATTTTGCGATAGACTATTATATGAAGGTAAGGTTGCTGTGGTTCCAGGCTCAGCTTTTGGCGTAGGAGGAGAAGGATTTATAAGGATTTCATATTCCTATAGTTTAGAGATGCTAACGGAAGGTTTAGACAGAATGGAACAATGGATTAAAACTTTAGACATAACTGAGTAAATTAGAATTATTTGCATAAAAAAATCAACCTTCAAAGTACTTTGTACTCTAGAGGTTGATTTTCTATTCTAAAAGGTTACATATTAACTACATCGTCCATGTTGTATAAACCAGTATCTTTTTTGTATATATATTCACAGGCTTTAAGTGCGCCTACTGCAAAAACCTCTCTTGATATTGCGGTATGCTTAATTTCAATACATTCTCCTTTGCCTGCAAATATGATTTCGTGATCACCAATAATATTTCCACCTCTTATAGCATGAATTCCTATTTCTTTGGAGTCTCTCTTGCTTATGCCGTCGCGGCCATTGACGAAATGGGTTTCCTCTTCAATAGAATCCTTAATTGTATTTGCAAGAAGTAGAGCGGTACCACTAGGAGCATCTACTTTTTGATTATGATGTTTTTCAATTATCTCAATGTCAAAATCTTTGTAAAGCATATTACTTATGCTTTTGAGTATATTGTTAACGATATTTATGCCTATAGACATACTTGATGAATGAAATACCGCGATTTCATTACTAAGAGAATTGATCTTGGATAAATCTTCATCTGTATAACCAGTAGTGCAGAACACAATAGGAATATTTTTATCTTTTGAATATTTACATAGTGAATCTAAAGCCTCTGGTCTTGAAAAATCTAAAATAACATCGATGTCATCTTTACAATCATTTATATTGTTATAGCATGGATAGTTTAAATTTGAGGAATTCTTATCAACACCAGCAACAACTAAAATAGTTGTTGATGATTTAGCCATTTCAGAAATAAATTTACCCATTTTACCATTACAACCATTTATAAGTATCTTAATCATTTTAGTTCCTCCTTTAAAGGTATATTGTATGCTTTTAACTCTTTCTTTAGTATATTTAAATTATACTCTTCCATTTCACAGAGTGGTAGTCTTAAAGGACCCACCTCCATGCCCATAAGGTTCATAGCTGTTTTTACAGGTATAGGATTAGTTTCTGAGAATAGTGAATTATTGAGCGCAATATACTTAAGTTGAATGTTTAGAGCTTCTTCATGTTCACCTTTCAAATATAGTTCACACATGTTGTGAATATCTGTAGGGATTATATTTGCCACAACAGATATAACGCCGATACCGCCTAAGGAAAGAATAGGTATAACTTGGTCATCGTTACCTGAATATATATCTAAATTATCACCACACAGTGCTTTAATTTGTACTATTTGACTTATATTGCCGCTGGCTTCTTTTATTGCTACAATATTTTGTATTGCACATAATTTTAAAAGTGTAGGTGGATTAATATTAAGACCTGTTCTTGAAGGAACGTTGTATATTATTATTGGTGAAGTTACACTACTAGCAATTGCACTAAAATGCTCAACTAAGCCCTTTTGAGTGGTTTTATTGTAGTAAGGCGTAATTACAAGAAGTCCGTCGACACCTATCTTTTCTGCCCATTTACTCATATTTATTGAAGCGGCAGTGTCGTTACTTCCAGTACCTGCAATTACTGGAATTCTTTTATTAACTACGTCAACTACAAATTTTATAGTCTCTTTTTTTTCTTGATCTGACATAGTAGAAGCTTCTCCAGTAGTGCCACATACTATAATAGAATCTGTTTTGGAGTTAATGTGCCATTCTATTAATTCCTCAAGCTTTTTAAAATTTACTCCTCTCTCATTAAATGGAGTGACTATTGCAACACCAGAACCTTTGAAAATATGCATAAAATTACCTCCGTGTATTTATATAGAATGACTAACAATTGTTAGTATTTATTCCATATAAACTATTTTTTTATATTACTATATATTTATTAATTGATATTAGTATTAGTGAAACATTTTTTTATACTAATGTATAATCATTTTAAATAATACATATGATATCACTAATGTTTTTCTTTATTTTATTATTATAACATAGAAGCACTAAGCAAAAATATATATACTTTCTAAAAAAAACAATCTAAATTGACCAAAATACAATTTGCAAGGTAATATTCAAGACATAATTGAATATGAATTAATAAGATGATTATTATTTTGTTCTAAGTATATTTTATAACAACTATAGTTTGTTTATTATGCTAGATTTATACAAGTATTTTTTTGTAAAAGTATTAAGACATACCAAGTTACATCGCTTCTATTCAATTAAAAGAATAAATATGCAGTAATCGGGAATTTATAAGTGAAGTAATTAGTGATTGAAAACCATGCTTTAGCTGTATAAAGTGAATGAATTCATTGACAATTTTAAAATTACATGATAATATAAAAAAAATTAGTTTAATAATTTGTACAATTGCAAGTGGAAACAATTAATAATTCACTTATTAATTAATTTATTATATTGTAAACTCTTCTTCAAACAGAATAAATTTACAAAGGATAAATAAAATTTATCCTTTTGTAATTTAGATATATCAAAGTAATAATTGCTTATATTTACTAAAATAAGGGGGGAACATATAATGAAAAAGAAAAAATTATTAGCGTCTTTGGTAGTAGCTTTGTTTGTATCTACAACTGTACTTGCTGGATGTAGTAAAAAAACAGATGAGGTAAAGAAAGGGGACAATGTACCACAGGTTTTGAATTATTATTCTACAGATGAACCAGAAACTTTGGATCCACAACAGATGACGGGTACAGTCGAATTCCAAATTGCAAATATGTATATGGAAAGTTTAGTTCGTTTTGGTAAAGAAGAAGGTAAATATGAACCGGGAGTTGCATCGAAGTGGAGTTTAGATGAAACAACTAATACTTATACTTTTGAACTTAACAAAGATGCAAAATGGGCTGATGGAACTGTTGTTACCGCTAAGGATTTCTTCTTTGGATGGAAACTAGCACTTGACGGAAACAGTCAATATGGATTTTTGATCACTGATTACATTAAAGGAGCTGCAGACTATGCAGATTTCACTAGCGAATCTTACTATGCTTCAAAAGATGCAAAATTCAAAGCTTTAGTTGATAGCCGCGATGATGAGTCAGATAAAGACAAAAAAGCAGTTCTGACTTCTAAGGTTGCTGATGCATTTAAGTTAATGCCAGCCGATATGATGACAGCATTTGATACTAAGAAAGCAGATTTATGGTCAAAGGTTGGAATTGCAGAAAAAGATGGAAATATTGAAATTTCACTTTCAAAAGTAGTACCATATTTTGTAGGATTAACTGCTAATTTTGTATTTGCCCCAGTTAATGAGGAGTTTTACAAAGCTCATCCAAGTGACTACGCTCTTGAAGCGTCAGGATTAAACAGTAATGGAGTATGGAAAATTACAGAATGGAAACATAAAGATAGCTTTACACTAGAAAAAAATCCTAATTATTGGAATAAAGATAATATAAAAATTGATACCGTCAAACTAAAAGTTGTTAATGATGTTGCTACAAGAACAAATCTTTTAAAGACAGGAGCTTTAGACGGTTCCGCAATCCAAGCTAATGATTTGAAGGATTTTCAAGATAAAGCAGTGCTTGATCAAAATGGACTACAAGAATTAATTAATAAGCCTGATTATTCTGTGTTTTATCTTGAATTTAACTTATTTAACAATAAAATAACACAAAATCTTAATGTAAGAAAAGCTATATCCTTCGCACAAGATCGTAAGGGTTTAGTAGATAGTGTTACAATAGGGGATGAGCCTGCACTTTCAGTAGTTCCAAATTTCTTCCCAGGTCTTGATAAGGCCTTCCGTGAGGAAACTGATGCAACTTTAATTGAAGATCATAATGTAGATAAGGCTAAAGAAGCTTTAGCACTAGGACTTAAAGAATTAAAACTTGATAAATTACCAATACTAGATGTTTTAATAGATCAGTCAGATACTTCTAAAAAACAAGGTGAAAAATTACAAGCAGATTTAAAAGCTATTGGGATTGATATTAAACTTGTACCAGTTGCATGGGGTGATAAATTATCTAGACTTAAAGATGGAGACTTTGGTATTTGCGGTAGTGGTTGGGGACCAGATTATATGGATCCAATGACATACTTAGATCTATTTGAATCCACTAATGGAAACAATCATGGTAAGTACAATAATCCAGCTTTTGATAAATTAATTCAAAATGCTAAAAATGAAGCAGATCCAAAAGTTAGAATGGGTTACTTATATGATGCTGAAAAAATCCTAATGAACGATATGGCTATTGTACCAAAATACTTTAGGATAGTTCATTATACTTTTAAAAATTACCTAAGTGACGTAGTTACTAGAGGTGCAGGTCCAGCTGTAGATTTCTATTGGGCTAATGTAGATATGTCAGCAAAAAATGCAAAGTAATCTAAGTAGTTTTAATAATTAATAAATAAGGGAGGGTATATGTTTTAACGTATACCCTTCTTTATGTAAATAGGCAATTGAGGTAATTTGTATTTTTCTACATAAAGGAGGTAAAAGGATGGTTAGATTTATTATTAAAAGAGTATTTTTTGCAATTATAACAATGTTTTGTATAGCAACTATAACTTTTGCGTTAATGAAAGCGTTGCCTGGAGATCCTTTTCATAATCCAAAGATGGAGCCAGAATTACGACAAGCTTTATTACAAAAATACGGGTTAGATCTTCCTGTTTCTCAGCAATATATTAAATATATGAATAACTTAGTTCATGGAGATCTTGGACTATCTTATAAATATCTTAATCGGCCAGTAGCTCAAGTAATAAAAAATAGTTTTCCAAAGTCATTTGCTTTGGGTTGGAGGGCTATGTTATATTCTTCTTTTTTTGGAGTGCTTTTGGGGGTTATTGCAGCCCTTAAACATCAAAAAGCGGCGGATTATATTGTAATACTTGTAGCGATTATAGGTGTATCTGTTCCAAGCATTGTTATGGGGCCACTGCTTGCCTACTATTTTGGAGTGACTTTAGGTTGGCTTCCGGTTACCGTAACTAGTAGTCCACTTTCTATGATTTTGCCATCATTTGCTTTGGGGCTTGGTACTTTGGCTTTTGTAGCTAGATTAATGCGTTCAACTACTCTTGAAGTACTTGGTCAAGATTATATACAGACTGCAAAATCCAAAGGTCTTTCAACTACTAAAATTATATGGGGTCACGTAATTCGTAATGCTATAATGCCTGTTATATCGATACTTGGACCATTGTTTGCAATGATAATAACGGGATCTATTGTTATAGAGAAGGTTTTTGCTGTTGCAGGACTTGGCGAATATTTTGTATCTACCATTGTAGACCAGGATTACTCTATGACTATGGGCATAACACTGTTCTATGCGGTACTAATAATATTTTGCCTTCTTATGGTTGATATAGCATATGGACTAATAGATCCAAGACTTAGAGTATCGAAAAAAGGGGGTAAATAGCCAAATGGACAAAATAGAAAAGGAGCAATTCGAAATTGTTGGTAAAAACCTCGAAGCTGCGCAGAGCATAAAACGCCCTAGTATGTCATATTTACAAGATTCATACAGAAGATTAAAAAAGAGTAAGCCATCTATAATATCCTTTTGGGTATTAGTATTATTAATTATTTTGGCGCTGGTTGGTCCAGTAATTTCAAAACAACTATATGGACATAATTATAGAAGGCAAGAATTAGGTTTAAAAGACCAAACCTCTATCCTTTCAAATCAGAGGAGTTTAAAATTATATTCTAATTCTATGTTTGATTATAAAAAGTATAGACCTAACCTTAGAAAGACTAAATTGAAATTTACTAGTGCTAAACTGAAAGAAGAAGGTGGAAAGTTAGGGTTTATTGTTGGTGATGAATCTGAAGCGTCCTACCAAGGCGACAAAAAAGAGTATAAGTTAGAGATAACAACAACTACAGAAGATGATTGGGATTCAATTGTAGATAAATTGAATGTTGAAGGTGAAAAGCTCTTAAAAGAAGATCCTGATTTTAGAGGAGTCACTTTCAAAAAAAGTTTCGGTAGTTTAGTTGTAGAAACAAGTGGTGATAAAAGATTCAATAGCAAATATTGGCTTGGAACTGATGACCTTGGCCGTGATTTATGGACTAGGTTATGGGAAGGCACAAGGGTTTCGTTCCTTATTGCAGTATCATCAGTTCTGTTTACAGGGCTATTTGGAGTTGTATATGGAGGAATATCTGGGTATCTTGGTGGAATGGCAGATAATGTAATGAGTAGAATTATTGAAATTCTTATGGTTATCCCATCTTTGCTATATATAATGTTATTATCCATTATAATGACGCCGGGTATTTTTACTATTACCCTTGTTCTTGCATGTACAGGATGGCTTACAACTGCAGTTTTGGTTCGTGGAGAAGTTTTAAGATTAAAACAAAGTGAATATGTACTCGCATCACAAACTTTAGGTGCAAATTCAAGCAGAGTTATTTTTAAGCATTTGATACCCAATACTATGGGTCCAATAATAGTTAATATGACAATGATGATTCCAAGAATGATTTTTGCAGAAGCATTTTTAAGTTTCATCGGGCTCGGTGTACCAGCACCATATGCATCACTAGGAGTTCTAGTTAATGATGGAGCAAAGATTTTTTATCAATATCCACACTTACTTATAATACCTGCATTTGTACTTTGTTTAATTATGCTTGCATTTAATATACTTGGTGATGGTCTAAGGGATGCACTTGATCCTAAATTAAGGAAATAGGAGGTTACACACATGAAAAAGAAAATATTAGAAGTTGAAAATTTGCAAGTTTCTTTTGATACTTATGCAGGTGAGGTTCAAGCAGTTCGTGGCGTTTCCTTTGACTTATTTGAAGGAGAGACTTTAGCTATTGTTGGAGAATCCGGTTGTGGGAAGTCTGTAACTGCAAAATCTATAATGAGGCTAAACCCAGAACCGCCTGCACGTTTTAAAAGTGGTAAAATTATCTTTAATGGTGAAGATATAGTTACTAAGACAGATAAGGAAATGAGGGGGATTAGAGGTAAAGAAATCGGTATGATATTTCAGGACCCAATGACTTCTCTTAATCCTACAATGACAATTGGAAAGCAAATATTAGAAGGACTTATGAGTCATAAAAGCGATATTACAAAAGCCGAAGCCGATAAAAAAGTAATTGATATGTTAAAGCTCGTTCAAATACCAAATGCAGAACGACGAGTAAACGAATATCCGCATCAGTTTTCTGGTGGAATGCGTCAGCGTGCTATGATCGCAATAGCACTTGTTTGTAATCCTAAGCTTCTTATCGCGGATGAACCCACAACAGCTTTGGATGTTACAATTCAAGCTCAAATACTGGAACTTATGAAGGATTTACAAAAAACTATAAATACCTCTATTATAATGATTACTCATGATTTGGGCGTTGTTGCTAATGTTTCACATAGAGTAGTAGTTATGTATGGAGGGAAAATCGTAGAGTATGCAGATACTGAGGAATTATATTATAATCCAAAACATCCATATACTTGGGGGCTTTTAAGTTCAGTACCAAGAGTAGATGTTATTAAGACCGGCAATAAATTATCTTCAATAGAAGGTACACCACCAGACTTATTTTCTCCTCCAACTGGATGTCCATTTGCAGATAGATGTGAATATTCAATGAAAATTTGTAGAGAAAAAATGCCTCCGAGCTTCATTATTAGTGAGGGACATGGTTCTGCTTGTTGGTTAAGTCATCCTGATGCACCCAAGGTAGAAGCTCCTGTTATTTTTAAAGGGAAAAAAGAATCTATTGAAAAAGAAGGTGACAATTAAAATGGCGGAATTAGATAAAAGAGAAATACTTCTTAGTGTGAAAAACTTAAAGAAATACTTTTATGCTGGTAAAAATCAATATTTAAAAGCTGTTGATGATGTAAGTTTTGATATTTATAAAGGTGAAACACTAGGTCTGGTAGGAGAATCAGGCTGTGGGAAATCAACCTGTGGACGAACTATTTTAAGAATATATGAGGCTACAGGAGGTACTGTAGAGTTTGAAGGTAAATCTGTTCATAAGCTAAAAGGAAAGGATTTAAAGGACTATAATAGACGTGCACAAATGATTTTTCAAGATCCATATGCTTCTTTAAATCCTAGAATGCTTGTATCTGATATTGTTGCAGAAGGTATTGATATTCATAAGCTTAGTTTTGGAAAAGAAAGAAAAGAAAGAATTGATGAGCTGTTAAATTTGGTTGGACTTAATAAGGAACATGCAAATAGATTTCCACATGAATTTAGTGGTGGACAGAGGCAGAGAATAGGGATTGCTCGTGCCCTTGCAGTCGATTCTGATTTTATAGTATGTGATGAACCTATATCAGCCTTAGATGTTTCTGTTCAAGCTCAAGTAGTTAATTTACTTCAAGAGTTACAAAAAGATTATAATTTAACATTTTTGTTTATTGCCCATGACCTTTCAATGGTTAGATATATTTCAGACAGAGTGTGCGTAATGTATCTTGGGGCGCTTGCAGAAGTTGCTAAAAGTGATGAGTTATACGAAAAACCACTTCATCCTTATACTCAGGCATTGTTATCATCTATTCCAAGACCGGATCCAGTGCTTGAAAGGACTAGACAAAGAATAATGCTTGAAGGTGATGTTCCTAGCCCTATAAACCCTCCTAATGGATGTAAATTTGTTGATAGGTGTAATAAGGCTATGGATATGTGTAGAGAAAATAAGCCTGAGATGCTAGAGATAGAACCAGAACATTTTGTTGCATGTCATTTATATGATAATAAGGTGAACTTAAAAAAATAACTCTTAATATTTTGAAATATTTAATAGAAAAAATGAATTCATTAGTGGGGTAATAAACATTACCCCACTATATTTTTTTGGAAGAAAAGTATGGCGTATTTATCTTTTTTATTATGAATAAAAAAGTACTTAATTGTAAAAAATAATAATGATATTAAAATCTTAAAAAATATGTATTACAATTAGGAGGGATTTCATGGGTAAAACACCTTTAAAAAAGGTTATAAAAGCTAAATTAAAAACAAACAAAGAGCTTACTTTAAATGAAACTATTCGCGAAACTTTAAAATACGAAATAGCAGAAGAACTAGGATTAACAGACAAAATACAGGACTATGGGTGGAGTGGACTTACAGCAGAGGAAACAGGTAGAATAGGGGGGTTAATGACAAAACGAAAAAAAACAATAAATCTTCCTAGAAACGAGGATTTTTAAAACACTTGTTCAAAATAGTTTATACGAAATATTTTATATGAATGCTTTATATAAATTATTTTGGACAATAGCTGGTGTATAGGTTAGAATATTATATACCGCTGTAGTTTTAAAAAGTGATTTGTTTGAAAAAGGAGAAATGCTAGTATGGATTGTTATAAAGAGTTCGCTCATATATATGATAGATTAATAAATTCTGATATTGATTATAAGACATGGGCTTTAAACATATTGTCTATCTGCAGTGAAAATAATATCGATTACGATAGCTATTTAGATTTAGCCTGTGGAACTGGAAATCTTACTATGGAAATTGCAAGTAAATTTAAACATATATGGGCAGTGGATTTATCATCTGACATGTTAAGTGAAGCAGAGAGGAAAATGAGAGAAACAGGTATGAGTGCAAAATTTATATGCCAAGACATTTGCTTACTTAATTTAAATAATACCTTTAATCTCATAACTTGTTGTTTGGATTCTAGTAATTATATTTTAGAAAAAGAAAATTTCAAGAAGTATTTATTAGGCGCATATAATCTATTAAAAGATGATGGCTTATTTATCTTTGACATTAATTCTTATTATAAACTTACAAATGTGCTTGGTAATAATACTTATAATTATGATTCGGATGATGTAGTGTACATGTGGGAGAATTGTTTAGAAAATGATGTTGTAGATATGAATTTAATATTTTTTGTGAAAGAAGGACAAGTATATAGACGCTTTGATGAGCATCATGCAGAAAGAGCTTACAGTGAAGAGTATGTAGAAAATGTTTTAAAAGAAATAGGATTTCAGGTGATTAAAAAAATAGACAACTACGAGAATAAGATAGTGGAAAGGAATACAGAGAGAATATGTTATGTGCTAAAGAAGTGAAATAATAGGTTATAGGAGGGATATACATGGATAAATTAGTTAGAGCTACTGCGAAGGATGGTCAAGTTAGAATAATTGCAGCCATAACTACGGATTTAGTAAATGAGGGAGTTACCATGCAAAAGTGTGCTCCAACAGCCGCTGCAGCTTTGGGAAGGATGCTTACAGCGGGTGTTCTTATGGGGACCATGTTAAAGTCCGAGGGGGATAGCATAACGATCCAAATAAATGGCGGAGGAGAAGCGAAAGGAGTGCTCGCAACTTCCCATGCAGATTCAACAGTGAAAGGATACATAGGTAACCCAAATATAGATTTACCGGCTAATAGCAAGGGGAAACTAGACGTAAGTGGTGCAATAGGTGTGGATGGTTATTTAAGGGTTATAAGAGATTTGGGGTTAAAGGAACCATATGTAGGCCAGGTGCCGATTAGCACAGGGGAAATTGGCGATGATTTGGCATATTACTTCACTGTTTCAGAGCAAACTCCTTCAGCAGTTGGACTTGGGGTTTTAGTTGATACGGACATGAGCATTAAAGCTTCAGGTGGATTTATAATCCAAATGATGCCTGGTGCAGATGAGTTTTTAGCTGATATAATAACCTATAGACTGGAAGAAATTCCATCTATAACTGAGTTCATAGAAAAAGGGATGAATATTGAAGAAATATTAGAATTTATTTTTGAAGATATGCAGCTTAAAATACATGAAGAAATTGTACCCATGTATAAATGTGATTGTTGTAGAGAAAGAGTTGAGAGGGCACTTATAAGCATAGGTAAAAAGGATCTAGAAGAAATATATAATGATGGTAAAACGGAAGAAATTAAATGCCATTTTTGTAATAAGAATTATGAATTTGATCATGAAGATATCGGACAATTATTGAAATATGTAAATTCATAAATCAAATATATTTATAGCAATATATGCGTGTGTTACCACATCTTTCAAAGTGGTGTAATATAGAGTAAATCTTATAATTGTGGAGCATAAGTGAAATAGGTATGAATACTCACTATTATTTGCTATTGACAACTGTGACAAAGTCTTATAATATAGTAATGTACTCATTGGAAAAAAAGTAAACATTTAATAAAAAAACACTTAAGTAATAAAAGTGTTGACAAGATTTATTAGATAGTATATACTGTTAAAGTCTGATGGATACATGTGGGAGCATAGCTCAGCTGGGAGAGCATCTGCCTTACAAGCAGAGGGTCACAGGTTCGAACCCTGTTGTTCCCACCACATATGGCCCAGTAGCTCAATTGGTTAGAGTGCCGCCCTGTCACGGCGGAGGTCGACGGTTCGAGTCCGTTCTGGGTCGCCATTTTAAATTTATAAGGCTGGATAGCTCAGTCGGTAGAGCAGAGGACTGAAAATCCTCGTGTCCCTGGTTCGATTCCTGGTCTAGCCACCAATGTTGCGGGAGTGGCTCAGTGGTAGAGCGTCACCTTGCCAAGGTGAACGTCGCGAGTTCGAATCTCGTCTTCCGCTCCACAATTTCAATAATGGCGCTATAGCCAAGCGGTAAGGTCAAGGTCTGCAAAACCTTTATTCCCCGGTTCAAATCCGGGTGGCGCCTCCAAAACAAAGAAAAACAGTCTAAATACT
>NZ_JBNMNU010000107.1:0-15109 GCF_051278035.1 Clostridium sp. | reverse complement strand
GGATTTTTTTCAAGTCCAAGTAAAGTATATACACCCATAATAGCAGAACGAACTGAATATTCAACAGTAAATACACAATCATCTTTAACTTCTGCAAACTGACCTAAAAATGCAAGGTTTGTACTACCTGCAGGTACAACTTGTGGTCTATCTCCCTTAACACGAGGCATAAATTGACTTGTAATATAAGGCATGATAGAAGGAATTACAATTGTTGTATCAATATATTCATCCATATCTTTTTCATCAATTCCTAAATGATATAAAAGTTCTTGTAATAATTCTCTACCAGTACATTCGCTCATTTTCTTTTTAATGAAATCACCTTCATTATTAGGGAATAAAGCATATGCCCATAGGACTATAACATCATCAGGTTGATCAGTAAATTGAGGTTGTCTATTAACAGTAACACTTAATAACCAGTTTGAGTCTTTAACTGTTATTATTCCGCCTGTTGCAGTTTGATGAGGAGATATCTTTCTTTCAGCAAATGTCTCTATAAGGTTTCTCATTTTAGGACCTTTAGCAGTTATTGTATATGATTCCCATGTAGTTTTATCAATATCACCACAGAATACTTCTGGCTTACCGAACGCGCTATCTTTTTTAGCTATTTTTTTCCATAGACTCCAGCAGGCGCCTTCACTTCTATCTAATATAGGTGCTTTATCCATATTTCCAAGTGTAGCATTTTCAGTCATAGATCCATTAGTAAAGAATACTAAATCATTTACTGTAGTTTTAATAAGTTCTTCTTTTTTACCATTACGAGTTAAATGAATTCCTGTAACTGTTTTTTTATCTGCAGTTATATCTATATCTAAATTAGTTACTTGTGTGTTTAAGTCAAATACTACTCCATGTGACTCTAATGATTTTTTTAGTGGAAGAATCATTGAATCGTATTGATTGTATTTAGTGAATACTAATCCTTCCATTTTGCTCATTCCTGGCATTAAATGTATAAAACGGTGCATATAACGTTTCATTTCTACAAGACTGTGCCAATTTTCAAATGCAAACATACTTCTCCAATATAACCAAAAATCAGTTTTTAACATTGAAGCATCGAAAAATTGTTCAACAGTAATTGCTCCTAAAGAATCTTCTGTAGCAAGAAACAATTTAGTAAGTTGTTTAACATGATTTTCTGCTAGTCCAAGACTTGAAAAATCAAGTTTTTCTCCACGGTTAGCAATCGCACGACAGTTAGAGTAGTTAGGATCACTATCATTTAGTTCTTTAAATTCATCTAAAACAGTTCGTCCAGGTTCTTCTAATGATGGTATTTTTCCAAATAAATCCCACATACATTCATAATGTTCTTCCATTTCTCTTCCGCCAAGTGCAACATATCCATCTTTTGCATTTCCAGCACCGTCCATAGAACCACCTAAAATATCCCTTTCTTCTAAAACAGTAATATTTTTACCGTCCATATGACCATCTCGAATTAGGTATTCAGCAGCGGCTAATGAGGCGATACCTCCACCAATTAGATATGCTTTTTTATTTTCAATTCCTTCAGGTTTTAATGTTTTAATTCTTTCATAATTTATCAAAATTAATCTATCTCCTTTTAATTTAAAGTTTTGGTCTACGTATAAAGAATCCAGTAGTAAGTTTTTTATTTAGTATAGAATTTTTTTTGTTGGATTGTCTATAACAATAATATAATTTTTATAAAGGAGAGTAAATCATCAAAAGAGGTAGAGTGTGCAAATTTGCAACAAAACCTTTGATTTGTGAAGTTTATCTTCAGGAATGCAGAACATGTTCAGACATGCTATGAGGCAAACTGATATTCAAAGATAGGACAGATATTTAGTATATTGTATTAAAAATAGATAAAGCTAAGATATAGGCATAATTTTTATACAAAAGGAGTAGAAGTTAAGGTGAGGGAAAAAATTATAATTGTAGGAGCTGGGGTTGGAGGTTTAGCAACAGCTGTAAGGCTACTCAGTAGAGGATATGAGGTAAAGATTTATGAAAAAGAAGAAAGAATTGGTGGAAAGGTCAATATTATAGAGGAAGATGATTTTCGTTTTGACTTGACGGCATCTATTTTAATGCGTCCTGAGGAGTATAAGGAGGTATTTAGCTTTGCAAATAGAAACTGGGAGGATTATCTTAAGTTTATCAGTGTAGACCCTATATATAGAGTTAATTATACTGACGGAAGCAGGTATGATTTTTGTAGCGATTTGGTTAAATTAATAGAAACTTTGGAATCAATTTCTAAATCAGATAGTGTAGGGTATTTGAAGTTTTTAGGGGATTCCTATGAAAAATATCTTATTGCTAATAAGTATTTTTTAAATAAAACTTTTATAAAGCCAAAGGATTTTTTTAATCCACTTACTATGAGTATGGCCCTAAAGAGTAGAACTTTATCCAATACGTACAATTATGTATCAAAATACATTAACAATGAAAAACTTCGTGAATTTCTGTGTTTTCAAGCATTATATGTAGGCATATCTCCTTTTAATGGTCCCAATATTTATACCATAGTTCCAACTATATCAGAGCTATATGGTGTTTGGCACCTTAAAGGGGGTATGTATTCATACATAAAAGCGCTTGAAAAACTTATATATGAATTAGGTGGTACTATAGAAACCGAAACAAACATAGAAGAAATATTAATTTTAGATGGAGTTGCTAATGGCATAAAAACCAGTAAGAAAATTGAAAAAGCAGATATAATTATATGTAATGCAGATTTTCCATATGCAGTGACAGAGCTTATCAAAGATAAAAAATACAAGGGCGAATATGATGATGAAAAAATATCTAGAATGAAATATTCATGTTCTACATTTATAATGTATCTTGGTCTAAAGAAAAAGTATCCTCAGCTCCAAGTACATAATCTTTTTTTAGGGGAGGATTTTAAAAATAATGTTGAAGCACCTTTTGAAGGTAAATTGCCAGAAAGACCTTCTCTGTATATCTATTGCCCAAGTAGAATTGATGACACTATGGCACCAAAAGATAAAGATATCTTAAATATTATGGTACGTGTACCAAATTTATTATTTGAGACAATTCATTGGAATGCAAAACTTAAAGGAACTTTCAGAAAACGAATTTTTGAGACCTTAAGTAGGATAAATGGGTTAGAGGATGTAGAAAAAAATATTATATACGAAAATTACCTTACACCAAAAGATTTGAAAGACTCTTTTAATTCCTATGGGGGTACGGCCTTTGGGCTAAGTCACACACTAACTCAAACTAACTACTTTAGGCCTCATTTAAAATTAAAGGAAGTTAAAAACCTTTATTTTGTAGGAAGTTCAGTTCATCCAGGCACTGGTGTATCTATGGTGTTAATTTCAAGCAAGCTGGTAGCAGAAGAGGTTTTAATGTGCCGCCCGCATGGTAAGTAAAAACTTGCTAATGAGACGGTGGGTACCTGGAACGCAAAGGCTTTTTAGAATTAACGGATATCACGAGAAGCTTTAATATGAAATGATTGAATTTACTCTTAAAAAATGTTATGATATCAATGGTAAACTGAGCGGAATATCTTTACTACATTAAAATAAAAAATAAAATGTAAATTGCAATTGAGAAGATAATATATTGAAGAGCTTATTTTTATAAGCTCTTTTTTAGTGATAAAGAGAGGTAATAAAAATGATAAAAGTTGATAACTTGTGCTACTCATTTCCACAAAAGGATCTATATAATAACATTTCATTTACATTAGAAAATGGTCAACATTGTGCGTTTATAGGAACAAATGGTAGCGGAAAAAGTACACTGATAGAGATAATTATGGATCCAGAAAAATACATGTTCGATGGAAAGCTCGAGATGTATCCAAATTGTAGAATTGGGTATGTAAGTCAATTCTCACAACAGGTCGAAACAAAAGAAATTACAGTTTTTGAATATATAGGGGAAAAATTTATTAAACTGCAAAATGAAATAACATCTATTTGCAGCGAAATGGAAACTTCTTTGGATATTGATACTTTACTAGAAAAGTATCAGCAAACTTTAGACGCATTTAATGCGATTAATGGGGATGATTTCGAAAACAACATTAATAAAACCCTAAATCTTGCAAACTTAATCAAGTATAAAGATTTAATGATATCTGAACTTAGTGGTGGGGAATTCAAGCTTATTCAAGTTATTAAGGAAATGTTAAATAGTCCAGACTTAATGATTATGGATGAGCCCGATGTGTTTTTAGACTTTGAAAACCTTAATGCTCTTAAAAATCTAATTAATTCACATAAAGGAACAATGTTAATTATTACGCACAACAGATATATATTGAATAATTGTTTTAACAAAATTCTGCACCTTGAAAACATGGAGCTCCAAGAGTTTGATGGAAGCTATATTGATTATAATTTCTCACTACTTCAAACTAAAATTGAGTTACAAGAACTAGCTATTACTGATGATGAAGAACTTGAGAGAAACGAGATGTTAATAAAAAAACTAAGATTTCGCGCAACTGAATATTCTCAAACTTCTACAGGTAAATCTCTAAATGCTAGAATTAAAATTCACGAAAGATTAGAAAAACGTAAAATTAAAGCGCCATTTGTAGATATTATAGAGCCGAATATCAGTTTAGTTGCAGATAATGTAATTGAAGAAACCATTGCTCTAAAAGTTAATGATTACAGTTTAGCATTTGATGATATGCTTCTAGAAAATGTTAATTTCGAAATTAAATCTACTGATAAAGTAGCCCTTATCGGTTCAAATGGTACCGGGAAAACGACTTTGCTTCAAGAAATTTTTGAAAACAATCATGATTCCATTGAGATAAGTGAAGATGTTGAAGTGGATTATTTGTCTCAACTTCAAGGCAAAACACTAAATGAGTCAAATACGATACTTGGAGAGTTCTTAGATGCTGGTTTCAAAACTAATCAAGAGGTTAGAGAATATATTTCTGGTTATGGTTTTGAAGAAGAAGCCATTAATCAAAAGATAGGCTCTTTATCTGGTGGAGAAAAAAATATACTTCAATTGGCTAAAGTTGCTGCTAGTAAAGCAAACATGTTGCTTCTTGATGAACCGACAAGTCATTTAGATACCTATTCGCAAATAGCGCTGGAAAAAGCTATAAAAAACTATAAAGGTGCTATTCTAATGATTTCTCATGATTTCTATTCTATAGTAAACTGTATGGATTTTGTTTTAATGATTGAAGATAACACAATTAGAAAAATGAGTATGCGAAAATTTAGAAAGATGATTTACGCTAGTCATTTTGACAAAGACTATTTAGAAATTGAACAAAAGAAAAAATTAGTTGAAACAAAAATAGCATTGGCTTTAAAAAACACTGATTTTACGCTTGCAAAAGAATTATCTCAGGAGTTAGAAGAGCTGATTAAGTTACTTTAAATTTAGTGAGTACCGATAGCACATCTATTATTTACCTAGTTTAAAAATGTCCCTATTCCACATAATAAAAAAAAGGAGGTTATAATTAATTATGAATAGTAATCTTATAAAGAAACCAAATGATAAAATTCCTAATACATTACTTTCATACAAAGGGCATTGTTCAAAGTGTCCTGGAGGATGGGATGGGAACTCTTACAGCACTTACGGAGAATCTTATGACGAAGTAAAAAGTCATGAAAACACATATCATCATGATGCTACTGTAATTACGCATACAAGTGTTTGAAAATACTATTTTTAGTTAGATATCAAAAGTATTGAAAAATGGCTTGTGGATAGAGTTTAACTCCCATCTCTATAGTTTTATAGAAATGGGAGTTTTTTTGTGAAACAAAATATATTAAACTTTGACGACATTGCAGTAGATTCACCTGATGTATAAATTAAAAGGCATATTTCAAAGCATGCATTTAACGGAATTTAATCGTTCAATCCAATTATTAAAATCATCGGGATTAGTTTCATAATCAAGTGCTTTTTCCCAAAGTTGCATTTAGCAAGCACTTAGAATTCCAACGGATAGTAATTCATTCCATACTGATTCAGGTAATTTTCCAATTTCATTTTCAAGATGATATTTGTATAAATTAATGGTTTCATCATAATCTACACCTAGCCATGTAGTTGTTGCAATATACCAGAATAGATCAACGGTACATGGAGCAAACCCACTAAAAGCAAAATCAATGAGAGTCAACTTATCACCTTTGGAATCATAAGCAAAATTTGTTGGTCTGAAATCACCGTGAATAAAAGTACAGGGAAGATGAGAGAATCTTTTAGCGTTTACTTTATAATTATGAAGAAATAGCATGGTTTCTTTAGGGATTAAATCTTCAACTTTCTTCCATCCATTTAATACCATTAACCCAATTTTTTGTTGAGTATGTTGATACTTGTCATTGGCGCCAAGCATTTCAAAGTATCCTTGTAAATTTAGCAAGTATGGTTTATCAGTTAATGTTGTATCGCTCCAAAATGAAGCATGAATTTTTGCTAAAGTCTTAATATTCAATTCATTCGGTATGTTGGTTTTTTGAATTTGATTAAATTGTTTTGAAAGATCATTCATCAAAAGTGCATATTTATTATGTTCTTTCGCTATAGCGATATAGGGATTGTCTACTATATCCCATAATGGTGAATTTATAATATCTCTTAAAATATAAAATTCTCTACCAGTATCTGCACTTCTTAATGAAAGCCAATCTTCTGACAAATCCACTTCCTTCAAAAAATATTTATCTGAGAATTTATAAAAGTTTGCTGCAGATAAACCATTTGTATTAATTTGAGATATTGAATCAGATTTATTAATATTAACTGATGCAAAATCTTTTAATTGTTGTATCGTGGGATAAATTATTTTCTCTAGCATATTTAAACCTCCATAAAAAAAATATAATATTGTAATTGCTCTTATTTATACTATATTAAATTTAAATTATATATACATTTAGCTATTATGTAAAGTACTGATGTTTTTGTCCAATATAGACATTAAGTACAGTATTGACAAATACGTTGTAAAGAGTTAAGTTGTACCTAAATAATCTTCGTAATTTTTGATGTAATGGATAGATGGAATGGAGAGATGAAATGAATAAGAGTATGAGATTGGTGCTTTTGATATGCTAAATCATTATCTGTTGGATAGTGAAATGATAGTTGCTAGTTCAAATTATTGGAATGTTATTCATGGAATGATGCCAGGAGAAGCTGAAAGAGATGAAGAAGGAAAGCAAACTATGAGAATTCTTGGTAAAAACATTGCGTATATTCTAAAGCTTAAAGAAGCAGCTAAAGAAGTAAAAACACCTGAGTTTGAACCTAAAGTAATGACAAATTACATAAGATAATTTCAAAATTATATGTGACACACTTTATTAGTTAATTTTGAGAGGAGAATAAAAATGAAGTTTAACATTATATCTAAAGATAGCAAAACCAAAAATAAATAATTCATGTGGAATGACTTTAGGAGCGTGTATAGAAGAATTAGTAGAAAATAGTGAATTACAATTCTAACAAATTATATGTAAGATGAGGAATTTGTTAACAATATTATAAAATTTAATAATTCAATACATGCCAAGAGTGATTTATAATATAGAGGGGAAGTTGAGATTTATGTTGGAGAAATTAGTTGAAAATTTTATTGAAAATGCTCCGCAAAATTTTATTTCAGACCGTGAAGCAATAGATGATTCGGTTGTAGGATTAAAAATATTTGACACACCAATAATTGGATACGCAGACGCAGAGGATAAGTTGTTTCAAGACTTTAGAACAGATGAAAAAATTACCAATGGAATGTTTATACCACCAAAAGAATGGTTGAAGGAAGCTGAAACAGTTGTATCAATATTTTTGCCATTTTCAAAAGAAGTAAAAAACGGTAACAGGAAAAATATGAAAAAACCTTCATATGAATGGTTACATGGTAGATATGAAGGGCAATTGTTGATTAATGAACTTTCAGAACATCTAAAAAAAACACTTATAAAAGATGGGCATGAGTGTGTTATTCCAGGTTTGGATTCTCGCTTTAAAGTTTTAATTGGTACTAGAATGTATGAAAATAAAACTCTTAATAATAATAATTATGGTAGTAACTGGTCAGAAAGGCATGTTGCTTATGCAGCGGGCCTGGGGACTTTTAGTTTATCAAAAGGAATTATTACAAAGAAAGGTATTGCCGGAAGATTTACGAGCATTATAACAAATCTTAAGCATGAACCTACAACACGAGAATATCAAGGTGTATATGATTATTGCATTATGTGTGGTGCATGTATTTCCAATTGTCCTCCAAAGGCAATCACTTTTCAAGAGGGAAAAGGTCATACATTATGCTCAAAATATGTGGATTGGACACTAGAGAAAAATCATCCTAGATATGGCTGTGGAAAATGCCAGGTAAAGGTCCCTTGTGAAGATGGTATCCCAGTAATGCAATAAAGTTATGCAAGGAAAAGCTTTAGTGGTTGATATTGAGTGATTAGGGTTAGACGAAATTCCATATGAATAAGGTAAATAGAAGAAATCTAAAAAGGTAGTCGACGGTAATAAGTAATTAATGGATTATGTTAGACTAAGGGAGGAAGAACGCTATGGATATCAAGAAATAAATGGTGTACAGTATGTATTAAAGAATGTACTTTCTTTAAAGGTGATTACGAGAAGATTAAGAAGAATTTTTAAAAGTAGAATATTCACCGTAGGGTGGTCTGAAAAGTGGCTGTATAAGTGTTTACTTAGATGAGGAAAGGGCAGTAATGATTAAACTGATAGTGTTATTCTTGCTATTCTTAAAATGCAATTAAGAGAAGCCTAAAATGGCTTCTCTTAAAAATTGTCATATTATCATATTTTACATCGTGTCTTTATTAATGTGCACATCCATTTGAGGATATGGTATTGATATGTTTTTCTCATCAAAATCTTTTTTTACCATTTCAATGATATCATAATGTACTGGCCAATAATCTATTGCATTAACCCATACTTTAACTGTATATACTACAGCACTGTCTCCATGTTCCGACATTCTTATAAATGATTCAGGCTCTCTTAATATTTTGGGATGATTATCAACAATTTCTTTTAAAGCCTGTATAACCTTAACATTGTCAGCATCATATCCAACACCAAAAGCAAAGTCTACTCTACGAGTGTCATTTACTGAATAGTTAACTATACTAGCATTTGAAAGGTTTCCATTTGGTATATATATAACCTTATTGTCAGGGGTAACTAATTCTGTATTAAGAATTTGCATATGCTTAACAGTTCCTTCGTATCCATTAGCCTCTATATAATCTCCGGCTTTGAATGGTTTTAGAAACAATAGAAGTATTCCACCTGCGAAATTTGATAATGAACCTTGAAGAGCTAATCCAAGCGCGAATCCTAATGCTGCTAGTGCTGCAACGATAGAACTAGTATCAATTCCTAAAATACTAATAATAGATATAACCAAAAAACCTTTTAATGTTATATTTACTGAAGATAAAACAAATGGTTTTAAACTAATATCAATGGATGATTTCTTCATGTAGCGATTTAAGTGACCAGTTACCCACTTAATAATTATTAGTCCAATTATAAGTGTTACTATAGCAAATGCTATGCTTTTAATAATAGGGATACCCAAATTAATTATATTATCCATACAACGACTCCTTTCGCTCATAGTACCTAAATTAATAGATTTTGGACATATTATATCACGAACAGACATTTACTGCAATTACAAGAACAATTAATAGTAGCATTCTCATTCAAGGTATTTAGCAACAAAAACTGTTCCAGTTTTTGACAAGGGTCTAACCCCATAGCTATCAACCTAAGCAAATCAGTATCTACCTAGTTTGATTTTTTTTCGATTTTATTTAACTGGGAATTATATTTGAATTTTAATGAGGTTTAAACACAACTTATAATATAAAATACCAATATTTGAACACACTAATTAATCCTGCAATTTTAGCTGCATGATTATTTCAACAATGCAATTATTTCACAGTATTATATTGCTATATTTACCAACTCACTTTCGTATATTCTCATATTTTCTATTATTAAATATGTTGATTTTTGTCCTCTCTTTGTAGATTTTTTGCCATACCTTAAAACTCTCTTCATTATTCTATTCAAAAAATTAAAAAGGACTAGCTCACCTTTGAATATTTTTCCTCTAATTTCCGAAAAAAACTCTTTAACGATAGCAAAAGATTTTATCTCACTAATTTCTTTCCTTTTTTCTTCATAAGTGATTTTTTTGCCTGTTGAAACAATTGAAGAAGTTAATAGCAATGCTGTTAATCGAGAATAAAGAAAGCATTGAAATCGCTCTAATTTAACGCTTTTAACATCATGAATTTTGAAGATAGACTTCCAAATTTTAAACATCAACTCCACCTGCCATCTAAGGGTATATATATCATGAAGTTGCTCTTTATCAATTGTTTCAACAGAAATGTTTGTAATATAAATGTTAATGGACATCCAATAAGAATCTTTATTAATATTCTTCTTATTCTTTTTTTTAGCAATCTTCAAAAAGTTTTCCT
The DNA here is from genome assembly GCF_051278035.1 of Clostridium sp. Classification (GTDB taxonomy): domain Bacteria; phylum Bacillota; class Clostridia; order Clostridiales; family Clostridiaceae; genus Clostridium_AD. The sequence continues at coordinate 4,580 of NZ_JBNMNU010000107.1, read as the reverse complement.
TTCTTTTTTTCTTGCATTCTTCGGTTAATTTAGTTACAATTAACCTGGTTTTAAATTTAGTGATTTTACCAATATAGATATCTAAGAGCTCAATAGTTTGGCTCTGTGCTAGGGGCTTTACTATTTCTTCGATATCTATTCTTTTATATAATGAATCTTTTCTTACCCTACCATTACTCATTATTTCTGGATTATCGTTTTTTACATATATTGCAGTAGTGCTCTTAAGTTTAGATAAATAATATGCTCCACATTCTTCTATATATTTAAAGTGCTCCGATTTAAAGTAGCCTAAATCTTTTAAATGCAAGTCATTTGGTTCAATTCCTTTTTCGAGTGTAGGTAGGTAATCTGCATCATTTGATACCCCTTCTATTATGTCGCATTGAATAAAATTCCCGGTAAAAAGTTCATATTCTAATTGTACTTTTGCAGCGGCATCAGAGGAACTTCCGCCACTACCTCTATATGTTGATTTTAAATTTTTAGGAAGACTTATAGTTGTTGAGTCCACTACTTTTATTCTCTTAAAATGTGATTTTAATAATGCATTATCATTTCTTAAAATTCTATTTTGCTTTTCTAACATTTGTTGAAATACAGCCTTTAAAAAGGCTACGGATTCCTTATTAAAGCGTTGGTCTAAAGCTTGGGGCGATATAGTTATATCTTCCATTGCGCCTATCCTAGTGCTTAGTTGTAATAAGCTTGATCTGCACAAATCTTCACCACTAAATAGGCACAGTGATAAAAATATTTCTGCAGTTATTTTACTGTCTCTTTTAACGAATTTTGTATCCAGTGCTATCTTTTTAATAAAATCAATTGAATATAATTCTTTTAATATTTTTAGTAGTTGCTTTAATCTTTTGTTCATTTGTTTAACATCCCCTCATTAGTACATTTATTATTTATATACTAATTTTATAATATTTAAGGCTAAAACAAAAAACAAAGAGTGTAATATTCTCCTATATATATAATAATTAGCTTAATTTTTAAAAATAAAATATTGTAGCTTAGGTAAATCACTAAGCTACAATATTAAATTTACATTATTAGGGTCTGTTAGCTTGATAGCTATGGGGTCTAACCCCTTACACAAATTAATTGGATTATTAAGATTAACTAATTTATCAAAGTTTATAGTTTCTAGTATATTATGCTATAATAAGGAATATAATAATATATTAAATGATAATGATAGGGAAACAAAATTCGTCTATATCTATAGAGAATGGAGTCTCGCTTCGCAAACAAAGATAAAAAAACGGGTAAAAATACAATCTATAAAACATGGAGGGAAACTAATGGAAATTGGAACTTCTGATTTTAATGTGATTAAAGTGTTTAATAACAATATTGTGTTAGTTTATCAAGCAAATTTAGAGAAAATTCTTTATGAAACAGGAATAGGCATTGGAAAGAATTCTGGTGATAGTGTATCTAAAGATATGTCAATTGAAAAAAAACTTTCTATTTTAAATAAAATAAATTTAGTTAATTTTCATAAGCTTTTAAATAGTGTTGAGGTCGAAGTGATTGCGCTTTGTGAGGAAATAATATATATGATATCTTTAGAACTAAATGAAGATTTAGATGAAAAAATTCATGTGTCACTAATTGACCATATAGCGGTTACTTTAAAGCGACTTAAAAACCATGAGAATGTTGAAAACCCATTTTTAGTTGAAACTCAGATCCTTTTTCCAAGAGAATTTGAATTGGCCCAAAAAGCCTCAACTATGATTGAGGATAAAACAAATATTCACTTATTAGATGATGAAATTGGGTTTATAGCTCTGCATATACAATCTGCAAGAAATGATGGGCGATTGTATAATACGGTGAAATATGCATTTATATCAAAGACAATTATAAAAATGATTGAAGATGAATTAAATGTTGAAATAGATAAAAAGTCACTTGGTTATGATAGATTTAATACTCATATTCAATTTGCTATTCAAAGAATTTTGAATGATATGCCTATTCAAAATGAATTATTAGATACTATAAAGACTCAGTATGTTTCTTCTTTCAAACTGGCACAAAAAATTTCTAAATTCATTGAAGATGAGTTAGAACTAAAAGTTGTTGAAGATGAGACTTCATATTTGGCTAAACATATACACAGACTTAAATATTATAAAACATAGATATATCAAAAGGGAATTCATGCAGTGAATTTCCTTTTATTTAGTTAGAAATTGTATTTCGCATCATCTAGAGATGTATTCTTCGCAATAAAAAATTACCACTATTATTAATATTGCAAACAGAAACTTCCAGTTTCTATTAGGATCTCAGAGATCATAGTAAAAACTGGAAGTTTTAATTTTCTAAAAGATCGATTCCTATACATTAACTTTCTATTATACTACTTTTACAACAGTCACTGTTGTGTCTACAAATCCCATAATTTGCAAGCTTGTACTTATTAAAGTTAAGGATGAGTTTCTGGTAGTTACGCGAACAAGAACTGTCTTAGCTAAATTTGCCTTTTGGTTTTCTTCAGGCTGTGGTGTTAACACTTGAACTCTAGTTTCTGAACCATCTAATAGCGCTTGATTGAGTTTTAATTGGATTATCGCCTCGTTGGTTCCATAGGGAAGTGTGGTCCAAACTGCAGATGTGCTATAAGTTACTAAATATAGACCTGGTACACTGTAAAGTATGTCACATTGCTAATATTGGTTACATAATTCTATTTATAATTGCAGGTTGTATTGGATGAAAAGGGTTGCCTTTTAGAATCAGTGCTACTTCTTTATATCCAAGTGGGTATGCAAAATTATAACGCGCAGGGATCGCAAAAACATAGTTACTGTTTCGTTGCCTGCGCTATTGGCTTGGTATCCAAGTTTTCGCTTGCTGTAGGTGCTGGGGGAACAGGTGGCACCGAACTATTAATTTCAAAATTAAACATAGGTAGCAGTCGCGTAAACTCTGCCGTGAGGTTCTGGTCCAATCCAGCCATCAAAACCATAATTATTCAACCTATTTGCATTTGAATAGAGACGTTGATTTTTAGGTATTGGAATACCTGTTTGGCTCTCGTAAGTCAGGTAAGAATCGTGGGTATCTGGTACTATAATATCAGCATGAGAAGCATGCCATTTTCCCTTCCAGAATGTATCATAACCTGATGCACGTAAATAATCTCCCAAAGTTGGGACTGTATTTTGGTCCAGCCAAAACATGCCAGGGTCAAAAGCGGTCTTTGCAGCGCCATCAGTCTGGCTGACACCATGCAGGGATGGATATTGCCCTGTATAAAGACTTGTTCTACTGGGTGCGCAAGCAGTGCTAGCGGCATGATGGTTTTTAAATTCTATGACATTCTTCAGTAGTTATTAAGGAGCTCATGTGTCCTTAGTATTAAGATATGAAGCAAGCTGATATTGGTGATATAAGCATATAAAAACCGACTATAAATAATAGAAACCTCTGTATAGCAGAAGCTTTACAGAGGTTTCTATTATTTGTAATTTATTTAGCTAAATCTTCTATAGAATTAATATCCATGTACGTAGGAACAACTAAACCTAATCTTGCTCCTTCTAGGTTTGGTCCTAAATTTTCAATTGTATCCTTGTAGTCAGAGAAATATTTTTTATGTGTTGCTGGTAACCAAGCTGCAACAATAGCATCCGCATCTCCACTACCTAATGCGGCCCACATTGGTCCTGCGTCTACTTGTGTAAGATTAACTGTGTATCCCATATCTTGAAGTACTGCTCCAATTATGTTAGTAGAGGCAATTTCACTATCCCAAGCAACATAAGCAATTTTGATTGCATCGCCATCTACTTTTGTTGCGCCTTCTGTCCACTTGCTTACTTTATCTGTGTTGTCATCAATCCATTGTCTTGTAACGTCTTTTATACTTCCACCTTCATAAATTTCAAGCATAACAGCTTCCATGTCTGCAGGAGTCCAAGCAAATTGGTCTAATATTTTATAAGCACTAGGCAGTTTTTCTTTTAAGCCTTTATGTACAACAGTATCTATATGTTCAGCACCACCCATAGAACCCTTAGGGTCTTCTAAGTATTTTAAGTCATATTTACTAAACATCCAGTGAGGGGACCAACCAGTAACTATTATTGGTTTTTCATCTTTATAGGCATCTGCCAGTGCTTGTGTCATAGCCGCACCTGAGCTAGATTGAACAGTATAATTTGTATTATAAGCTTCCATGGCTTTCTCTGCAAGTTGCATTTCACCAGCACCAGCATCTATGCCTGTAATTTTATAATCCATTTGCTCACCAATAGATTTGTCAGCACTTTTACTATTACTACTACTACTACTACTACAGCCTACAAAAGTTAGAACTGCTAGACTTAGAGCTATTACACCCAGCTTCTTAAAATTATTTTTTATCATAAATTTATTCCTCCTTTGAAGATATATCTTATATATCTTAATTTGCTATGAATTCCAGCAAACTAAGATATGCAATAAGCTTTTAAAATTTAATTCTTTAATTTCAATTGATACCATTTATCCATCTTTTTTAGTGCTTAATATATGTATTTATTGTAAACATATCACTATAAATTTATAGCATATTC
>NZ_JBNMNU010000106.1:0-15139 GCF_051278035.1 Clostridium sp. | reverse complement strand
AAGCGAGTTCAATGGCTGGCGAAACATTTGACGGCTATAAATTACAAAAGGAAGGTTATTTTGTTGAGTATGCTAAAGTAATTAGTAATGAAGTTAGAATACCTATAATTACGGTAGGTGGATTTAAAGATATAAGCAAGATAGAAAATATATTAAATGAGAGTAATATTGAATTTTTTGCTCTATCAAGACCACTACTTTCAGAACCTAATTTAATAAAAAGATGGAAATCTGGAGATAACAAGCCATCTATTTGTCTTAGTTGTTCTAAATGCAGAACGGATGAGGGAAATTATTGTGTTGTTTTCAATAAAACAAATAAGTAAAAAATATTCATATTTTACAATAATAATTATTTAAACAAGAAAACACAGGCTAAAAACCTGTGTTTTCTTTGAATTTAATTTCTTCTATATTATTTAAAATAATAACAACCTATATTTCCTCTTATTAACATATTAATCTTAACTCAAATTTCTTACTCCACACATTAAACTTACTGTCTCTCTTTCCATCTTCCTCTAAAATAGTTACATTTGATATTCTATCTATTCTAAAGTGAAGTAAACAATCTTTTCTTTCAAAAAATCCAATTATGTAGTATTTACCAAGTTCACAAGTAAAGCTATAAGGTATTATCGTGTGAACTTTATGATTTCCAACAGCTGAGTGATAACTGAAATTTACTTTTTTCTCTTCAGATATAGTTGTTAGGATTTAGAAGTTCAATAATGTAACGATATTTCAGGTTCGTCAATTAATATAATTGAACTATTAATCTATCGAAGTAAAATCAAAACCTTCAAATTTTTTAACTCTTCCTTGTTTATATTTCAACCCACCCCTATTTCTTTCAATGATTGTGTAATAATATTTAGGATAAACAGGAAAAGTTACTAAATCTCCATTATCCACTTCAAATGTTAAACTATAAGTATAGCCAATATTTGAAAACCCCAAATAGTCTCCACTCCTCTGCATAACTAATTCTTTTGATTTTAACCTAGCGTTAACTTCAATAATAGGTTTGGTACATAACAATATCTGATCGTATATAATTGTTGTAATCATAAGAAAAATAACAACACCTAATAATGAAAATATAAAAAAGAACATTATATTGTCACGATTAATAGACTTTAAAGTTTTATTTGTATTTACAATTATTCCCACATTGGGATATAGGAGCTCCAATGGCTTATAAAAAAACGTAAAGTATACAATTATAGTTATACTGTATAAAATTAATATTATTATCCCTCGCTTTACGGTAAAAAAAGCTTCTTTATTGTTTGACACATAAATCTTCTCCTCTACATATAAAATTCACTACAAGATTTTATTTTATTTTATTTCCAAAATTCTTCATTAAACCATTCTATCATAATAACTTTACTAATAAAGGTTATATTGTCATATTTAAGAGATTTTTTATTAAGTGATTAGTATTGCTTGTATGCTAACCGCATTCCACCAAATAAATATAAACTGTTATCTTTAAGAATTGGTATGTATTTTATTATTGTTTTAATTTCTACTCTATTTGGAAATTTTCCAGTTCCACTTATGGGATACGGAGTTTCCCCTATAATAGGTTATTTTATAGCTATAACTTGGTTCGCAAAATCCAAAATTAATTCATAATATTCTTAACGGATGACACAAGTAGTAAATATCCTTTTCTTGTTCTATTTGTAAAACTATATTAGATTGGTATGCCTATAAACATACTTTTTTATATTTTATGACTATAATATAAGTCTATTCTATCATAATCACACCTCGCAACACATTTCAAAATATAAAATATTGCCATCAAAGTATCTAGCTAGTTCATTATTTGTAATTACAATATAAAATGTCTATTATGAAATATGAATGTTTTATTCATATATATTGCATTTTCATAATTAGATTAAATTAAACCACCTAATTATTTTAGGTTAATCGAATTAAGTAAACGTTTAAACTTTAATAGATTAGGTTATAATATCTATTTACCTAATCTATTATGTATATACTGATAATCTCTTTAATTTATTTAACTATATGCTATAATTTATCTAATAATATTATATAAGAGGTGATCATTATGGATAATCTTGATATCAAAATACTTAAACTTTTACAACAGAATTCTAGAGTAACAGCTTCCGAAATAAGCAACAGAATTAATCTATCAGTACCTGCAGTAAGTGATAGGTTAAAAAAACTTGATGCTAGCGGTATTATTGATAAGTACACTGTAATACTAAATGCTAAAAAAATGAACAAACATCTTATGATAATAATGTTTATATCTCTTGAATCACCTAAATTCACAGATCCTTTTATTAACATAGTTCAGTTAGATGATGAGATTGTAGAGTGTCACTACCTTGCTGGCGATTTCGATTATGCTTTAAAAATCATTACGGAAAGTACAGAAAGTTTAGAAAGATTTTTATATAAGATAAAAAACATCCCAGGAGTTCAAAAAACTAAGACTAATGTTTCTCTTTCCACAATAAAAAATAATCATTCTATTATACCAAGTGAAATAATTGAGTAAACTTTGATTTAATTCCATATTATGAAAAATGAAATCTTATACATTGTCATGTATAAAGAGGAGGATAATAAATGAAAAAGGTACAAACAACAAATTTTAATGATGAGCGTAGTATTATGAAAAGCAATTTACAGGTGAAAAACGAAGAACAACCCAACTTATTTAAAGATATATTCCCGTACTCAGAAATTCCAAAGATAGTTTTTGGGAATGAGCAGATTCCAATGTTTGTACCTGAAGACATTTGGATTACCGATACTACATTTAGGGATGGTCAACAGGCTATGGACACATATAGTGAGGCTCAAATAGTTAAAATATTTGACTATTTACATGAACTTGATAATAATTCTGGAATAATTAGACAAACAGAATTCTTTCTATATACAGAAAAAGATAGAAATGCTGCTCGGAAATGTATGGAAAGAGGATATAAATACCCAGAGGTAACTTCCTGGATAAGAGCTAATAAGGAAGACTTTAAGTTGGTTGTGGATATGGGACTTAAGGAAACAGGAATGCTTATGTCCTGTTCTGATTATCATATATTCAAGAAATTAAACAAAACAAGACAAGAGGCTATGGATTTATATGTGTCACTAGCAGAAGAAGCCTTAGAGAATGGAATAACCCCAAGATGTCATCTTGAAGATATAACTAGAGCAGATTTCTTTGGGTTCGTAGTCCCCCTAGCACAAAAGCTTATGGAACTTTCTAAGAAATATGGTATCAAGATAAAAATTAGGGCATGTGATACATTAGGTCTTGGATTACCTTACTCAGGTACGGAGCTGCCAAGAAGTGTACCACATATTATACATGGATTAAGAGTTTATGCAGGAGTTCCTTCTGATTGTCTTGAGTGGCATGGACATAATGACTTTTATAATGTAGTACCAAATGCTACAACAGCATGGCTTCATGGATGCAGTGCTATAAATACATCTCTTTTTGGTATTGGTGAGAGAACAGGTAACTGCCCCTTAGAAGCAATGATTATAGAGTATGGTCAATTAAAAGGAAACACAAAAAATATGAATCTAAAACTTATAAGTGAAATTGGTAAGTATTTTGAAGGTGAGTTTAAATACAGTATTCCACCTAAAACACCATTTGTAGGTAGTGAATTCAACGTTACTAGAGCTGGCATACATGCAGATGGAATATTAAAAGATGAAGAAATATATAATATCTTTGATACAGAAAAAATATTAGGTAGACCAATTGTTGTGGCAGTTAATGAGCATTCTGGTCGCGCTGGCATAGCAGCTTGGGTTAATACTTATTTTAGATTAAAGGGAATAGACAAGATAGATAAAAGAGACGAGCGAATTAATGATATAAAAGAGTGGGTAGATAAGCAATACGTGGGTGGTAGAACTACTGTAATGATAAGTGAAGAACTAGAAGTAATTGCAAAAAAGATTATTCCAGAACTGGTTTTAAGAGAACAAGACACTAAAGCCTGTTAATATAGGCTTTATATTTTTAATCTTACTTATATATAAACAAGATGGAGGGATATCATGGCATATACTGTTGCACAAAAAATAATTAAGTCCCATTTAGTAATGGGCGAAATGATTTCTGATAGTGAAATCGCAATTGTGATAGATCAAACTTTAACTCAAGATTCTACAGGGACAATGGCATATCTTCAATTTGAAGCTATGGGAATTGATAGTGTCCAAACTAAAAAATCTGTTGCCTATATAGACCATAATATCCTGCAAACTGGTCCTGAAAATGCAGATGATCATTTATATATACAGACAGTTGCCAAAAAACATGGCATATATTTTTCTAAAACAGGAAATGGAATTTGTCACCAAGTTCATTTAGAAAGATTCGGAGTCCCAGGACAAACTTTACTTGGTTCAGATAGTCATACTCCTACCTGTGGCGGAATTGGAATGCTTGCCATAGGAGCTGGCGGACTAGATGTGGCTGTTGCAATGGGCGGCGGGGAATATTATATAACAATGCCTAAAATTGTAAAGGTAGATCTATTAGGAAAACTTAAGCCTTGGGTTTCTGCTAAAGATATTATTTTAGAACTATTAAGACGCTTAACAGTTAAGGGTGGAGTTAATAAAATATTTGAATATGCAGGCGTTGGTCTGGAAACTCTAAGCGTACCAGAAAGAGCAACTATTACAAACATGGGTGCAGAGCTTGGAGCTACAACTTCAATTTTCCCTAGTGATGAGATAACCTACGAATTTTTAAAAGCACAAGATAGAGAGAGTGATTATATAGAGCTTAAAGCGGACGCGGGGGCAATATATGACGAGATAATTCAAATAGATTTGGCTTTAATTGAACCTCTTGTTGCTTGTCCTCATAGTCCAGACAATGTAGTCCCTGTAGCATCATTAAAAGACATTAAGGTGGACCAAGTGTTAATAGGAAGCTGCACTAATTCCTCTTACGTAGATATGATGAAAGTATCTAAAATACTCCGTGGGAAAACTATTCCTGATGAAGTTTCACTTTCTATTTCACCTGGTTCCAAACAGGTTTTAAGTATGCTATCTAAAAACGGTGGGCTTTCTGATATGATTGATGCTGGTGCAAGGATTTTAGAAAGTGCATGTGGTCCATGTATAGGAATGGGCCAATCACCATCAACAGATGCAGTATCTCTTAGAACCTTTAATAGAAATTTTAAAGGCAGATCTGGAACGGTATCAGCTAATGTTTATATTGTGAGTCCAGAAGTTGCGGTTGCATCTGCACTTGCAGGATATATAACGGATCCAAGAGAACTAGGAGCTGCTATTGTGGTTCCACTTCCAGAAAAATTCTTAATTAACGATAATTTAATAATAAACCCAGCTGATGATGGCACAGGTATTGTTGTAAAAAGAGGGCCTAATATTAAACCATTCCCAAAAGCTGCAGAATTAAAAGGAGATTTGACAGGCAAAGTATTAACCAAATTAGAGGACAACATTACAACAGATGATATAATGCCGTCTAATGCAAAACTTCTTCCATTCAGATCTAATATTCCATATTTAGCAGAATTCTGTTTAACTCCATGTGATGAAAGTTTCCCATCTAAGGCTAAAAAATACGATGGTGGAATTATAGTTGCAGGTTCAAATTATGGACAAGGATCAAGTCGTGAACATGCAGCCCTGGCACCTCTTTACTTAGGTATTAAGGCTGTTATAGCGAAATCATTTGCAAGAATTCATAAGGCTAATTTAATTAATAACGCTATAGTTCCATTAATATTTGAGAGCACTCATGACTATGAAAGCATAGATGAGATGGATGAATTAGCCATTTACGATGTTGCAGCTCAGATAGAAAAAGGTATTGTTATTGTAAGTAATATAACAAAAGGAGTTACGTATAAAACTCTACCTGAAGTAACCCAAAGAGAAAAAGATATGCTTATATACGGCGGATTAATAAATCTTATGAAAAACAAGAAAAAGGCAGGTGCGTAGACATATGGAATACAATATTACACTTATACCCGGTGATGGGATTGGCCCAGAGGTAACCTCCGCTGCGGTTAAAGTAATAGAAAAAAGTGGAGTTAAAATCAATTGGGAAATAGTACGTATGGGGGCAGAAGTTATTGAGGAATTTAATACTCCTATGCCTCCCTACGTTTTAGAAAGTATTAAAAAGAATAAAGTTGCACTTAAGGGCCCGGTTACCACACCTGTGGGCAAGGGATTCAAAAGTGTTAATGTTACTTTAAGGCAGGAACTAAATCTTTATGCTAATATAAGGCCTATAAAAACATATGAAGGTGTCCCATCAAGATTTACCGACGTAGATTTAATAATAGTAAGAGAAAATAGTGAAGATTTATATGTAGGAATAGAGCATATGGTTACAGAGAATATTGCAGAGAGTACAAAGATAATAACTAAGAAAGCTAGTGATAGAATAGTGGAATATGCTTTCAAACTTTCAAAAGAACAGAATAGAAAAGAAGTAATAGCAGTTCACAAAGCAAATATTATGAAGCTTTCGGATGGATTATTCTTAAGATGTGCAAAAAACATAGCTTCAATGCACAAAGATATAGCATTTTCCGATGTTATAGTTGATGCTATGAGCATGAAGCTTGTGATGAACCCAGAAAAATATGATGTTCTTGTAATGCCTAATTTATACGGAGATATATTATCAGATATGGCAGCAGGGCTCGTTGGGGGACTAGGTCTAGTACCAGGTGCAAATATTGGAGAAGATGGAGCAGTTTTTGAGCCAGCTCATGGTTCTGCTCCAGATATAGCTGGTTTAAATATAGCAAATCCTACTGCATGCATTCTATCTGGTGTGATGATGCTAAGGCATATAGGAGAATTAGAAGCGGCAGATAAAATACAGAAAGCCGTGGAAGCTGTTTTAAAAGATGGAAAATGTTTAACTTGTGATTTGGGTGGTAATACTGGAACGCAGGAGTTTGCTGAAGTTATCATTGAAGAAATGAGAAAATGAATTTATAACTAAGCCGCCAATAAATTCTAAAAAAAATAAAAACCTAGTTATAAAAATAACTAGGTTTAATTTTAATACAAGAAAATATGATACTTCGATTTTATAAACAAATCTAAATTTATTTTTTGTCCGAGTGTCGCATCTGAAGAGCCTGGTAACAATGCTTTTAACATAAAAGTTTTATTATTTGGGGTTTTAATCTTAAGTGTTGCACTGTAGTGCATACCCATATAGGTAAAGTTAACAATAGTACCTTTTAATGCCCCATCTTTATTTATAATCACATCTTCTTCCCGTATCATGAATTTAGCTATAGTTCCCTTTTTATAAGGAATATCATCCTTACATGATATAAGAATATCTTCCCACAAAATAGAATTTGAGTCTTGGACTTTTCCAGTAAATAAATTTGATTTTCCTATAAATTCTGATACAAAAACATTTGCAGGTTTATTATAGATATCATGTGGGGTAGCTATTTGCTGAATCTTACCTTCATTTAATATAGCTATTCTTTGAGAAATTGATAATGCTTCAATTTGATCGTGAGTTACAAAAATCGCTGTTGTTCCTGTTTTTTTTAAAAGTTTTAGTACTTCAGATCGCGTAACTTCTCTAAGTTCCATATCTAAATTGCTAAAGGGTTCGTCCAAAAGTAGAATATCAGGCTGACGGATTAATGCTCTTCCAATGGCAACTCTTTGCTGCTGACCACCTGATAATTGGTGGGGATATTTATCTTTAGACTCATAAAGACCTACTAGTTTCAACATATCGTTAGTTTTATTCTTATAGTCAGCATCTTTATTAATTGCAAATGCTATATTTTGCCATGCTGTCATATTGGGAAAAAGAGCGTAATCTTGAAAGACCATGCCTATATTTCTTTTTTCAGGAGGCATCCATAGGTTCTTACTTGAAATCACATTGCCATTCAATATAACTTGCCCTTCATTAGGTACTTCAAAGCCAGATAATAATCGTAACAATGTTGTTTTACCGCAGCCACTTTTGCCTAGAATTGTTATTAATTCTCCTTTTTCTACTTTTAAATTTAGATTCTTTATAGTAAAATCGGGAGCATTATTATATTTTTTCGAAAGATTTTTTATTTCAACATATGCCATAATTAATCCCCCCTATAGTTTTTTAACATCAAATAAAGTGGTAAAATAGATACAAGTACAATTAGCAATCCAGCAGGGGCAGCGTGAGTATAAAATCCATCGCTTGATTCTATCCATATTCTCACTGCTAAAGTATCAAAACCAGCGCCTCTTAACATTAATGTTATAGGCAATTCTTTTAATGAACTTACTAAAACTAAAGCGCCTCCTGATAAGACTCCAGGTAATATTGAAGGAAGAATTACTTTCAGCAGTACGACCTTAAAATCCTTTCCCAGACTATAGGCAGTTTCATCGAGATTTTTTGATATAAGTGCCATTGAAGCTTCTGTAGATTGTAAATTTCTTGACATATATCTTATGCTAAAGCCTACCATTAATATTATTTGACTACCAATAAGCCATGAAAAATACTGGCTTACAAAGAATACCATACCTAAAGCTAGTAGTGTCCCAGGTATAACCAGCCCCATGTGGCAAATATTATTCATAATAAAAGTTAGTTTTGAAGGATTCCTGAACTTTAGATAAGCAACAGGCACTGAAATTATCATTGTAATAAAGGCTGCTCCTACACTAACAGTCAAGCTGTTTTTAATATATCCTAAAGTTTTTAAGGTTACAGCCCCCTCATTAACACCTTTAATGCTCCAAACTGTTAAGGTTGATAAAGGTAGAATAACTGAGAATAATAAAACAATCCCCACAAAAGCTAAAGAAATATATTTGAACTTTCCTAAATTAATAGGATTTATTTTCCTATTCGATTTCGAGTTTTGATAAAACACATTTTTATTGAGGATATATGCTTTAATCAAAAGTATGGCAACTCCAAGTGCAACAAGAACAATACTTAAAATTGCAGCGGAGGATCTATCCAAACTTCCTACCATTTGAAAGTAAATGCTACTTGAAAAAGTAGTATATCTGAGCATGGCGATTGCACCAAAATCCGATACAACATAGAATAAAACAATAATGCTACTGGATAATATTGCAGGTTTCATTAGTGGTAGAATAATCCTTCTAAATATGGTACAGTAGGATGCTCCACAGGAACGACCAGCTTCTGCATAGTTTGCGCTGATTTTTCTAAGTGAAGCGCAAACAATTAAAAATACATAAGGAAAAGTGAACATTGATAATACAAATGCAACTGAAAAAAATGAATATATATTTATAGGGCTTTCTCCTAAGGAAGAATAGAGGATACCTCTTGGCCCAAAGAAAATAACATAGGTCAGTGCACCGATATAAGGCGGTATTAATAATGGAAGACTTAAGGCGATTTTAAAAAACTTTCTACCTGGCAAGTTTGAGTGTTCAACAAGCCATGCAAGGGCAACGCCAATTATTGTAGTAATTAAAGTAACTGTTAATGCTAAGCTTAAGGTATTCCAAAGAAGAAAAGGAATACGGGTTTTAAACATTATTTCCCACTTTTCTATTGGAGCCGTTAATGCCCGCGAGAAAATATAAACTATTGGGATTGACATTATTAGTACAGTTATAATGTTTACAAGTAAAAGCATAGAGCGAGGTGGAGAACCACCCCAAGCTTTTACCCACATACTTTTAATTCTATTCATTTTAATCCCACCCTAATCAGAATAACCTGCCTTTCTCATTAATTCTGTGGTTGCTTCCCATTCAGAACCCACTTCTCCAAGTGATGCGTCTGAAGCTTTAAATTCTTCATATTCGACCCCTTCAATATTTGGTATTATTGGAGTCTCTTCATTCATTTTTTGTTGCTCTTCTTGAAGTAAAAACTCTATAAATAAAAGAGCATTTTCAGTATTTTTTGCATGCTTGGTTATGGCAGCACCAGATACATTAACAAAGGTACCCATTCCGCTTTTACCTTGATCCGGATAAATTCCAGCAACATTATTCATACCATCTTCTGTTAGTTGAACTTTAAGATGATAGTTATTAACAAGACCAAATTTAACCTCACCACTGCCAACAACTCGCCTTACTTCTGTATGACTTTGCAGAATTAATGGGTCATTAGCCATAATACCTTTCATCAATTGAAATGTTTTTTCTTCCCCTATTATTGTTTTAATTGAAGTAAAGTAGGTAACCATAGATTCATTACCAGCTCTGTTTATAGCGAATTGTCCTTTATATTTTGGGTCTGTCAAATCAAACATGGATTTTGGCATTTCTTCTGCAGTTATAAGATCCTTATTGTACATAAAAATACGGGACCTTACAGTTACGCCTGTCCAAGTGTTATCTTTTCCTCTGTAATTCATAGGAACTTTTTCTAGTTCTTCTGAACTTATCTGTGCCAACATATCCTGAATACGAAGATATTCTAATACACCAGCATCATTTGCTAAGAATAGATCTGCTTGTGTATTTTTACCTTCTTCAACAATTCTGTGAGCGTATTCAGTTGCTTTTCCCGAGATCAAATTAACTTTTATTCCAGTTTTAGCTTGAAATTTCTCAACAAGTGGAATTATAAATTTTTCTCTACGGCCATTATAGATAGTTAATTCCATAAATTTATCATTAGCGTTATTTTTATTATTTAAAGATGCTGTGCATCCAGTGAAAGTCAGAATAGATATAAGAAGTATAGGTATAAGAATTTTGAAATTCTTCTTAAATAATGTTTTCATAGATTTTCCCCTTTTTATTTTATTCAATTCAATATGCTCGTCCGTAATATAGTATATTACGACTTGTCTATGTTAGTGATAGTAACTTATAAAAGAACCTGTAAATCAATAAAGTTCAGGTCTTGAAAGGGTCCATACCAAAATCATAAAGGTTGAACATTCCTACACTAAACCCACTCATGGAAACACCACAAAAGCTGTGAAGTAATTCACAGCTTTTTCGTATGTTATGGATATAATACCTATGATTTCACCTTCAAATCTATTAAAATTATTTTTTATTATTTCAAATACAACTTTATTAAATCCTGATTCCAATCTTAGTATAGGGCCCTACGTTTTAGAAAGCATTAAAAAGAATAAAGTTGCACTTAAAGGCCCGGTTACTACACCTGTTGGCAAGGGGTTTAAAAGTGTTAATGTAAGGTGTCCCATCAAGGTTTAGTGACATAAATTTAATAATAGTAAGATAAAATAGAGAAAGCCGTGGAAGCTGTTTTAAAATATGGAAAATATTTAACTTGTGATTTGGGTGGTAATACTGGAGTTTGCTGAAGTTATAATTGAAGAAATGAGAAAATGGAATTAGAATCCATTCTCCACAAGCCATTTCATAATGATTTCTTCTCTTTCCTTAATATCATCATGCTGCGAATTGAATTTACTCATTTTTTTCTGTGCTGCTTCGAAAATTTATCGATTTTTGCCTGATCATATTCTCCAGAATGCATCTGAGTAATGTCAGATGGGACTGCATGTTTCTGCAGCTGTGACATCGACTGAGTCAAATTTGCAATGATATTTGTTGCACTAGCTCCCAAAATAACTGCCATAGTTATAAATACACACACTGCCCCAGTTATAATTTTCTTCCTGATGAAATCATTTTTTACAATTTTTAAAAACATTATTTTTTCTCCTTTCGACTATGTGGCTTTGTTTTTAAATATCTCATTATTAAAATTATTGTTCTAGCGCAAAACTACCTTCTGCTTCTTTGTGCGTATCATTTCACGAATACTCTTTGATTTAGATACAATTAGTGCAGTAATTACAAGGCCAAGTCCAGCTGTGAAACCAAAGAAATAATTCCCCATGACATTTACATAATTTTTCTTTAACATTCCTCTACCAATCATGATACTAGACACCATCATACCGCAGGCAACGATTGACTGCAGAATTCCTGTTGTTTTCTCACTGGCAAAGGATAAAATCATCGGTTTTGACAGCACCTGAATAAATCCCATATAAAACATTAAAACAGAAACAAGTACAATTAATAACATGACTCCTTTGGCTTTCCGAATAATCAGCCATCCTTCCTTTAAGTCCTTAAAAAAATTCATTTCACTCTTAACTCGAGACTTTACCGCAAGAGATTTTCTTACGGTAAAGATTGCAACAACAGTTACAACAAAAGTCAAAATATCAATGATAATTATCATTTCCATACCGGAAGCTGCCAAAATTAAACCACCAATAATCGGTGAAATTAAAAACTTGGAAGAGGATGCAATAGACATCATTCCACTAGCATAAGCAGTCTTCTATCAAATCGATCTGCAAGAACCCCCGCAGCAGGACATAATAGAATTGCCGGCAGAAATGCTGCCATTTCCACCAATGATACATCCACCGCCGAATGTGTCATTTGCCACACATACACTCCAAGACCAAAGGCCGTCATTCCAGTACCGATATTAGATACTAATTCCCCAAACCAGATAATTAGGAATTTTTTAAATCCATCTTCTTTTTTTACTTCATTCACTATATGAATCTCCCCCCTTTAACTTACGAATTATTTAATAATGTCTCAATTTTCGCTGCCGAACATCTGCATAATGCACGTGAGACTTCCACTTTCGGCACCGAGCAACCTTTCTGCGTTGAAAACAAACGCCTGTATACGTGAAACTCGCTCCTCATTTGTCATTTCAACCATATCTTCATCAAAAATTGTGTTTGTATATGCCACAACCATTTCCATGCACTCATACGGAAATGGAGTGCTGAACAGTCCCTGCTCAATACCCTCGCGGATTATTCCCGTCAGTATCGGTGTGACACCGTTTAATATAACCTTTTGTATTTTTTGATGCATAAGCGCGTTCTGCGGATTGTGAATTTGCTCCATGATTTCCTTGCTGCTTCCACCACTTACGTTCAGTGCCATTACAACGCCGATAATGCGCTTGTTTACGGGTATGCTCTTGTCTGCGGCAATTTCCTGCGCCGCGCCTAAAATACGGACGTTATAGCGTTCTATTAGCGCGTCCATAATGCTCTCCTTCGACTTGAAGTGATAATATAGCGTTCCCCGTGCAATTCCGACCTTTTCAATAATATCGTTTGTGCTTGTGCCGTCAAATCCCTTCTGACAGAAAAGCTCATCCGCCACGTCAAGTATTTCTTTCCTGCGTTCTTCAACTTCCTTTACTATTCTCATTTGTACATCTCCTTGCAATTTATCCGTCGACCGACTGTCAGTCTGTCTTTTAATAAAATATAAATAGCTAAGTGCTGTCTGCACTTAGCTATTTACTGTGTGAAATTTTAGAGTTTTCATAATTTTGTCTTAGATATCAAGCGTTGCGATATAAAAAGATGAATAACCAATCTTTAGAGAATATTCGCCCTTATATTTGAAATTAATGTTATAATTAACATACAAATAGGCTGTAAGTTAGTAAATAGTTGTAATATTAGGCGAAGTAAAATTTTATTATTTAGATATAGATATAAATAAATCAGGGGGGATTGTTGTTATGGGAAAATCAGAATATGTTATAATTCTTATAAGTTGTCTTATTGGTCCTACTCTCAAATTTTTAATCAAAAAAAGTAAAATAAAGCCAAACAGAGTATCAAAGATATTTTATGAAGATGATAAAAGTTTCATTAAATCTTGGAAAAAAATAAGTGAAAAAGGAATGTTGAGATATACTATTAAATCTACAACTATTACAACTGCTATATTGACTATATTGTTCACATTTCTTATATTGAACAAATTTAGCATGCACGAATATGAACAACAATTGTTTGTTATTTTGAGAATGTGTGTTTTGTTGGGATTGTTTTCTTCTCTACTTCGATGGAGTGTAAATAGTTTTAGGTATAGCGAATTAAAAGATTAAATGTTAATTCAAAATCAAACCCGTTGGGAGATTTTACTGGGAATAAGTTATTGTAGAAAACATTACAAATCCAACAATTACAAGTATTTGACAACCCAGACCTATAATACTAATAATCCTTCCTGATACAGCCAAGCCAATTCCTTTTTCCTCTGAATTATTTATTTCTTTAACAGATTTATAAGACATAACTATTCCCATGATACCAAAGATTAACCCAATAAAAGGGAGGAAGAATGATATAATCCCTAACACTAATGAGGATATTGATTTATTATTTGTTTTTTTCTTTTTATACCTCAACTCTTCTTCTTTGTCACTTTCAACATCAATATTAGCAACACATTCAGTATTTTTGTCCCTTAATAAATAATCTAAAGTTATTTCAAATAAGTCACTCAATATTATTAGTTTATCTGTTTCTGGGTATGTTTGTCCAGACTCCCATTTTGATACTGATTGACGAGATACATTTAATAATTCTGCAAGTTGTTCTTGTGATAATCCTTTTTCTTTTCTCAATAATTGTAATCTTTCGGAAAAACCCAATTTTATCACCTCACTTAAATAATACATAAATGTCAGGTATCATACCAGCAATTTTCATTTGCTTTTTGGCAACCACAGGTTGCAATTAAGGATTAACACTGTATTACCCCATAGATACGATACTAAACGTATAATTAATAAGTATAAAGTCATTACAAATTGCATACACCTCTTGATACTCACTTTTACAGTTTGGGCATATTAGCATACTTCCCCCCTATTATTTATATATTGTATCTTATTTATTGAAAAGGTCTATTGTCTCTTCAGTCCATTCATTCGGTCCTGCGTTTGTTGTGATAAATTTTCTCCAGTATCGACCAGTCTCTTTATCAAATATTATAATATTTGAACCGGCATTTATCATTTCGTATTTATTCTTGCTGACTATATTCTTGCTGACTATATCCTTTTCACCATAATCCTTAAATGTATAGATTACTGAACTTGCTAAAATAAGAAAACCTATTATAATTGAAATTCCTATAATAATTACAGATTTTTTCTCCAAGTTTGCCATCCCCCTTTATTTAGTTTGAGCTTTCACGGAAACTCCTTAGCTCCTGTGATTACTCATTTTTAGTATCATTAATTTTTGTTGATTCCCCCACTTTTTTTGCATAAAACACTTGACATGTCCGTAAAATTTTGCGGTCCTCCTAT
>NZ_JBNMNU010000105.1:0-15217 GCF_051278035.1 Clostridium sp. | reverse complement strand
GTCAACCTTTCTGATTATGAACACCTCATTTATACATTCTTGTGAGGTATATTCTACACTATATTTTTGTAAATTTGGGACATAATCAAAAACGGTATACTAGGACATTATCATAAACGAATTATAAAAAAAACCATGTAATAAAAGAAATATATTGACATGCTATAAACATGCTGATATAATAAGCCTTGTCGTTAGAAAATACGGAGGGATGGTCGAGTTGGTTTAAGGCACCGGTCTTGAAAACCGACGAACGTGAAAGCGTTCCGTGGGTTCGAATCCCACTTCCTCCGCCATTTTTTTTATAAACGCATTTAAATAATGCTATGGAGAAATACTCAAGTGGCTAAAGAGGCGCCCCTGCTAAGGGTGTAGACTGGGAAACTGGTGCGAGGGTTCAAATCCCTCTTTCTCCGCCAAAAACATCTAACATTTGTTAGGTGTTTTTTAATTTATACTATACGAATTAAAAGATAGGAAAAATAAATCTTTACTATTAATATATAATATGTTAATATAATAATGATGTTTATGCGTTGGTAGCTCAGTTGGATAGAGTAGCTGGCTACGAACCAGTTGGCCGGGGGTTCGAATCCCTTCCTACGCACCATCACAAATGCAAGTACCTCAATAGTTTGGGGTACTTGTTATTTTTTTACTCTTTATTAAACAATTTTATAATAGCTAACAACTATTTTAATCTTTCTATAGTAGAAAAATATATTGTAATATAATCTTATTATATTAGCAACAGAGCTTGTACGTTTCACTTCCAAACTCTGTAAGGGATCAGCCACTTGGGAAAAATAGGATTTTATACCCTGTTTTTTTCTTACCCAACCAATAGCAATTTCAGTTGTTCCTTCTACAAATTCTCTTTTTAAATGACTTATACCTTTGGGTTCCTGTTTCTTTCCATTGTTCCACTGAACACTTCTTTACTGGCTGCTTGTCCGTAGATATTATCTTTTACATCCTTATGAGCTTTAAGATCTGATGGGATGAGTGAAAATGATCGATGCTGTGCCTTTAAATCACTGTACAACATCCATTTTTCAAATTTAAAAATTGTTGCTTGATCTTTGACATAATTAAGCACCACTTTTCTGTCATTATAAGTATCATCAATACTAACGTGTTGCTTAAATTTTTCAACTGTATCTTTAACTTTAACCGATATTTATGACAAATAACTCCACTCTTTTCTGGTACACATGAATATAAATATCCATAATCCTGTAATTAATAATACACTGAAAAATATGAAAAATTAACAAGAAACAGTTTTTATTTCTTATACTGCAACAAAAATTGTTTCAATTTATGTTGCTATCAGAAAATGAAATTATATATATTTGCATGAAAAATCAATATGAAACAAAGAAATTTAAGATGAAAGTCTTAGAAAGTATGGGAATGGGTATTAGCTTTACTCAGCAGGAATATGATTATGCTGTTTCAAATAATGTTTCTATTCCAAAGTCATTTTAATAGACCTAGAGCCTTTCTTATAAGCTCGTCTAATGAGCACCTTCAATGTTAAACCTCTATATTCTAAATCATGCTGTTCGCTCTGTATTCGTATATCCTTTGAGCAATACAATGATAGTATCAAGATCTAAATACTTCTGATAATTTGAATAAGTATCCAATTACGTTTTTAGAGCTATATATCAATACGTTCTTTAATGATTTTGAAAACATCACTAGATCTAATTTTTTTAATAGTGCTAGTTGTGCCTCAAGCAATTTTATTTTCATGACATTTGTTCTTTATAATTATTAGAGAAGGCATTTGAGAATCATCTATTTATTTTTATATGAAATTTACTTTGTTAATAGTATAATTAAGTAAATATATATGAAGTGTTAAAATGAACTTATATAAAATTTAAGGCAACTTAAAAAAAGGAGGATTTTAATGAATGAATGTCTATTAGTTAATGTTACTTATACAATAAAAGAAGGGAAAAGAGAAGAATTTTTTTATAAGGTAAATGAAATGGGAATTATTAAGGATTCAAGGCAAGAACCTGAAAATAACAAATATGAGTATTTTTTTTCAGTTGACTGCGAGGATAAATTATTTCTAATGGAAATGTGGGTGAATGATGTAGCTCAGGCAATGCACTGTAAGACAGAACATTACAAAAAATTGCAAGCATTGAAAGAAGAATATGTGATTGATGTAAGTATTGATAAATATAATATCATTAAGCGTTAAGTACCACTATGCTTATTTTATTTACGAAAAATTAAATTGTAATTAGTAAGTATCAGTCAGCGCTGTTAACAGAGGTCAATATCATTAAACGTAATTTGTTATATTCATATGATATAACAAATTACGTTTAAGTTACATTTTAAGAATCAAGATTTACCATATTTTAAATTAACGACCTAATATATTGTAGTATTTGATTCTTTCAAAGTAAGGTGTATTATTTTTATATTAATTATCTCTAGATATTTTGGATTCCGCAGCCGAAGCTTCTAGTTTTGTTTTGGGGTTCTACGCCTAAAATACCGGAATTTTAAATGAGTAATAATATTACTTAAACTCAATTAAATAGATTAGTAATATTATTTATTATTTGCCATTTCATTTAATGCGTCAGATAAAGTTGTAACTTCCATAAGATTAGCAGTAACCTCTTGGATTGCAGCTGATTGTTGTTCTGTAGTTTGAAGTGTAGCATGAGAAGTTTCAATAGTCTTATCAACTGATTGTTGTATTTTAGTTGTAAGAGCTAATATTTCAACAGCAGTTTCCTTCGAATTTTGAGATAAAGCCCTTATTTCAGTTGCAACTACCCCAAAACCTCTACCAGCATCTCCTGCTCTAGCAGCTTCTATAGCCGCATTTAATCCGAGCATTTTTGTCTCATCAGCTATACTTTTTATAGAATCAAGTATTGTATTTATATCTATCGATATACTTTTTACGTTAGCAATTTCATCACTTAAATTATGTTGATTATTTGTTACAGTTACTGAAGAAGCACTGAGCTCTTCCATAGTTGCAGATATTTGGCTAAAATTATCAGTAAGGGTTTGGGACATAGTACTTAGTTTAAGTTTTTCATAGCCTCATTGTGAAAGCGAATTTGCTACAAGATACAATACATCTGCAGCAGCTGTTACTTTTTGTTCAGTTGTTAAAGATATATTGTTAACTGCATCAATATAATCGTTTTCATTAACGCCAATTTCAGTTGCTGTTTTTCTAAATTGCGATTCTTCTGGAGGGGCAGTTAAAATTTGTCCCCCTAAAATGGTTCCTATTTGATAATCACCCACTAATATAGGTGCAGCAAAATCTATTAGTCCCGCATGACAGGTATATATATATGGTTTTCTAATTCTTGCAGCTTCTTCTCCACCTTTCTTATGTGACGCAGCACAACAATCATCTCCTATTTTTGTAGAATGTGTAAAATTAATACAAAAACTTGTATATGAACTTGGTTTAGTTATAGGAGTTCCAGATTTGTCCACAGTAACACTTGCAATAGTCATTGAAGTGGCAAAATCATCTTGAAAAGGTTGAAGTAATTTAGTATCAAGAACATCATTAATTTCAAGCGCAGTTACATCCAATTCACCATTTGCTAATTTTATAATCATTTAAAATTCCTCAAATACTTAATTTGAAATTATGATATTAACTCCTTTTTAAAATCGTATTTAAAAATTTCTGATTTCAGGTTTAAAATATCTAATAGTATAATTATTCTTTGGTCAATTATACTGATGCCTTGTATACTGTTTTGGCTAATGGTTATAATTTCAGAACTTAATTTCTGAATTGATTGTTCATCAATTCTAATAACTTCTGAAACATCATCAACAATAATACCGACAATCATGTTATCTAGTTCAATTATCAGTAGCCTACTATCAATTCCTCTATTAGATTGATCAATCCCAAATCTTTTTTTTAAATCTAAAACAGGAATGATTTTACCTCTTAGATTAATAACACCTTCAATGAATGAGGGGGTATTAGGTAATTGGGTGAATTTAGGTATGCGAATTATTTCTTGAGCATAAGAAATATCTATTGCGTATTCTTCTAATCCTAAATTAAATACAACTAGTTCACAATAACTCAAATTAATACAGCTCCTTTCATATATATAAAATGTGTAAACAACAAGGTTCCTATCATTCTGTTTATCGAAAATAAAAGCTAAACTCTTTAGTGTTTTTTTAAAAAAATTAATTTATATTCATATGATTATTTAAAAATGATCATATATTACTATTATATATTTTAAATTATTTATATTTATACAAAAAAATACAAAATCATACCTTGTTGATATGGGTTTACTACTTGTCTATAAAGATTATCTATAATCCTGATATAATCTCTGGCTGAATATAAACAGCTAACAACTATTTTTAATCTTTCTATAGTCAAAAGATATATATTCATATATTGGTACATAATATTATTATATAAAATAAATATAATGTGAGGTTAATAATATATGAAAAAACTAAAGTTGAAAGTTGGAATAGATAAAGGTAATTTAATAAAAGGTGACAAAACGATATTGGGTTGTGGCAAGAACTGTTAGTAAGGTTTATTAAACTTGTTTACAAATAAAGGGAAACAAAAAATATTGTAGAATATAATTATATAAATATAAAATTTTTCTATAGGAGTTTTTTAAGGTAAAGATTTGTATCATAGATTGAATTACTTTTATAATTCACAAACATATGAGTATTAGTAAGGGAGAGGATTAATTATGAATATATTAATTACAGGAGCTAATGGTCAGCTAGGTAGAGAATTAGCTAAGCAATATCAAAAGAAAAAAGGAATTAATTTAATACTTACGGATATATCAGAATTAGATATAACAAATGTAAGTAGCGTAAATAGTTTTGTAAGTTTAAATAAACCAGATGTAATTATAAATTGTGCTGCACTAACAGATGTCGAGAAGTGTGAGACAGAAATAGATATGGCATATATGATAAATACAATAGGACCTAAAAACTTAGCATCAGCTGCAAATCAAATTGGAGCTGAAATTATTCAAGTATCAACAGACTATGTTTTTGCTGGTAATGTTAATAAGTTATTGACAGAGTTTGACGAAGTGAATCCACAATCCATCTATGGAAAAACAAAGCTCGAGGGAGAAATATTAGTTAAGAACCTTAATTCTAAGCATTATATAGTAAGAACTGCATGGCTTTATGGAGATGGAGATAATTTTGTGAAAAACATGATAAAGTTAAGTGAAACTAATAAAATATTAAAAGTAGTTAATGACCAGAAGGGTACACCTACAAGCACAGTTGATTTAAGTAGAGTTATAATAAAACTTATAGAGGATAAGAATTATGGACTTTTTCATTGTACTTGCAAGGGAGAGTGCACATGGTATGAATTCACTAAAGAAATATTTAGGATTAAAGGGATTACTACAGAAGTTTCTCGTTGCAAAACCAGTGAATTTCCAAGACCAGTAAAAAGACCTGAATATTCAGTTCTTAGGAATTATATGCTAGAATTAACCACTGGCGATATAACTAGGAATTGGAAGGAAGCACTTAGTGAATATTTAAAATAAATAATGCAATGCAAGTCTATAATAGAGTAAAAACTTAATGAAGAGTCCAATATTATATCCGCGCCATAAACCAAATCAATTTTCAAAGATGGAAGATGCGAATAACGATTGAATTTAAAAAGCACAACAGCATCTCTTATTCAATTGTGGTATGAAAAATTTAAACAAGAGAGTATAATTTAAAATTAATATTAAAAAATTAAAGGAGGTGTTTAACATTAAAAATGATGAAGAAATAAAAGCTAGCAATGGAGAAGAAACCCCCGATTCTATAGACAAGACAGAGGCATTTCAAAATGATGGGATCAATGATTTTAATGAGGATAACTTGGTTCAAAATCTTAAAAACTATATAGACTGTAATGTAGATGGAATGGAATATAATGAAAATCTGAAAAAATGATACTAATATTTCATAGTTTATTAGGTCGGAATCTCAGAGGATTTTTAATTTGAGATCACTGGTATAAGAGGTAATAAAATTCACAACCAATTAATGGAATCTATGTAATAGACACTGAAAAAAAGTCTATTATATAGGCTCTTTTTTTGTACAATAAAATTAGAAAGGTTGTGAATACTATTAGTAAGGAATATTTACTAATGGCGAAATGATTATAAAGAATCTGGCTAGTTAGGTATTAGAGATACTAGGGAATTTGGTAGTGGACGTCCGCTTAAACGTGAATTAAGCATAAATGAAGTAATTGCAAAAAAAAGATGCTGAAGTTGAATATTTCTAAACAGTATATCATTTGTGCCAGCGATATAAATTTTTTTTATTTACAGAAAAGGTTTTTAATATAAATTGTCGAATATTAATATCAAGGAAATTAATATATGTTTTGAGTCTATTTAAAGAAGAAAATGTAAGGTTTTTGACATTGAATATTGAATTAGAATCAGAGCAAAATAGATTCAGTAATAATAGTAGTAGATAATTTTTCTTACAGGATATTAAATAATATATTATAGAAACAAAAAGGGGGAGCGCTAAATTGAATTTTTTTGTGAATTTGCGTGTAAAGAAAAAATTAATTATAGTATTTTCAGTAGTATGTATTTTTATAGTTTTAATTGGAGTAGTGGGGATATCAAATTCAGCAAAGATAAATGAGGGGTCTAAGTCCATATATAGTACGAATCTAATAGCTATTAAGGATTTAACAGCCATTAAAAGTAATTTGAACGACATCGGAGTTAATACGCTTAGACTTGTTTTTGAAAAAAACAGATCAAAATTAAGTCTTCATCTAAAAAATATAGGTGATTTGAAAAATAAAAATGCAATATTACAAAAGGAATATGAGAGTTTATACTCAAGTTCTGAAGAGCAAAAAATTTATGCTGATTTTAAAAATGACTTAATAAAATATACAGAACTAGAAACTAATCTAATCGAACTTGTTAACGCTAACAACTATACGAACGTAGTTAAACTTTATAATTCAAATATGGGACCAAAACAATTCGTTATGTTATTAAAATTAAAAGAATGTATTGAGCTGAATGAAGCAGCAGCCAAGCAGGCAAATTTAAATAATATCGAGCTGTTTAACATGACTAGAAATACAATTATGCTTTTTACAATTATTTCATTTTCAATTATAATTTTAATGGCTTTCATATTAACTAAAGATATAATGTACCCATTAAACAATATAAAAGATTTAGCCGGTAGGTTATCTACCTATAATTTCTCTACTCCAAGTATTAGTTCAAGAAAAGATGAATTTGGGCAAACGGGGAATGCGTTAAATACAGCACAAGAAAATATTAAAGAACTAGTAAAAATAATTATAGAAAATACACAAGATTTAAGTGCATCATCTGAAGAACTTTCAGCCACAGTCCAAGAATTATCTTCAAAAGTTACCATTATAGATGGAGCAATAGATACTATTGCCGGTGGGATGCAAGAGTCAAGTTGTACATCAGAGGATATAACTGCCTCTGTTGAAGAAGTAGATTCAACTATCAATGAGCTTTCGTCTAAAGCTATGGAAGGAAGTAACAATGCAAATCAGTTTAAAGAAAAGGCGACAGAAGTTAAAATTAATAGTCAAAATGCTATCGATACAACTAGACAAATACATGCTGAAAAACAAAAGAAGATGGAAAAAGCTATTATAGATGGGCAAGTAGTAGATAGTATAAAAGTTATGGCAAATACAATAGGAAGTATAGCGTCACAAACCAATTTGCTTGCATTAAATGCAGCAATAGAGGCAGCGAGAGCGGGAGAACATGGTAAAGGGTTCGCAGTGGTTGCAGATGAGGTAAGAAAACTAGCAGAGCAATCATCTGAGGCAGTAATAAATATTCAAGAAACTATTGTTAAGGTTCAGGGGGCATTTAAAAGCAGTATTGATACGGGTAGGGAAATATTAGAATTTATAAATACACAGATAAATGAACAATTAAATGATTATGGAGAAACAGGCAATCAGTATTATAATGATTCGAATTTTGTAAGCAAAATGTCTGATGAAATTGCTGCTATGGCTGAGGAATTAACAGCCACAGTTGGACAAGTAAATCAAGCTGTTCAAGACATGACTGGGACATCACAAAAATCAAGTCAAGAATCAGAAACAATAAAAGAAAATATAAATGAAACATCAAAAGCCATAGAGCAAGTTGCATTAACGGCACAAAGCCAAGCTGAACTTGCACAAAAACTTAATGAGATGGTAAATAAATTTAAAGTTTAAGAAGAAGGAAATGCAACTAAAAGTTGATTTTTGTGTTGTGAAACGCTACATGTCAAGTAGACAGTGGGAGTTCACGATACAGGAGTCAATTTTTTTATCGCCAATTACACAATCATTAATAGAAAAAGACAAAAAAACATTTTCTCGAATTTTAAAAATATATGTTATGTTATACAAACAAAGAGGGCAACATATAGTAAACAATAAAAGTTGAATGAAAGAAGAGAGGTGTATAAAAATGGAAATTATAAATGGTATACTTAATAAAAAAACTCATAAGGTAATAAATGATTATAAAAATAGACTTCCTGAAGATATACATTACATTGATTCATATATAGATACAATCAAACTAGCATTAGTGAAGAACAATATAACTACTGTTGAATTATTTTATTCGTTTGAAGGTATGGAATTATTTGATAAGATAAAAAATGAAGATTCATCTAAGAACATTTTAGTTTTATACAACGGACATATTGATAACCTAATTGCAAAAGATGGATATATTAATGTGAATTACTCAAAACATGGTAATTACTCGTTGATTGCTTTTCAGCATCAATATATATATGAAGAATTATTTGGAGTTGAATTATGGAATGATGGAAGTTCAACACCTCAAAAGATACATACATTTAACTGCTACATAACAGAAAAAATAAATTATTTTGCAGGCATGAATTGTAGTGTTATGGGTATAGGTATAGGAAATATCAACAAGAAGCAGTATGAAAATTTAATGGAAGATTATTATAAAAAAGTTAAAACACCCAAAAGCAAATCAACCCAAGGTAAAGTTGCGGTATACACGGGCATTGCATCTACAATTGGGGCTGGATTGCTTATAGGTTTTAAAATATGGTCTAAAAAAGGTAAGAGATAATAAAAGATGAAGGAAGCATGCCCAGTAACTGTAATTGTTACTGGGCTATGTTCTTATTAAATTTTATTAGCATTTGTTAATTCTCTATTAAGTCGTTTTAATGCTCTCTTTTCAATTCTAGAAACATATGATCTGGAAATTCCTAAAATTAATGCGATTTCTCTTTGAGTTCGAGGAGGACCATCAGATAATCCATAACGCATTTGGATTATTATCTTTTCTCGATCTTTTAAAGTAAAGTTTATTTTATCATAAAGAGTTGTAATTAGCATTTTATTTTCTACTATCTTAAAAATAGAATCTTCATCACTACTCAATACATCCATAAAGGTTATCTCGTTTCCCTCTTTGTCAGTACCGATAGGATCATGCAGGGACATGTCCCCTTTGGTTTTTTTATTATTTCTAATGAGCATGAGTATCTCGTTTTCTATGCACCGTGCAGCATATGTGGCAAGTCTTACTCCCTTATTTATATCAAAGGCTTCAATCGCTTTAATGAGCCCCACAGTTCCAATAGATATGAGGTCATCTACATCTTTTCCTTGATAGGAATATTTTTTTACTATATGTGCAACTAGTCGCAAATTATGTTCAACGAGTATTCCTTTAGCTAGCAAATCTCCCTCCTTGAACTTTATTAAATAGGATTTTTCTTCTTCTTCGCATAATGGTTGTGGAAATGAAGTGCTACCAGTTATATAAGCTGTTAGAAATGTAACATTTCCGATTATATCTAATAAATAATTCATGAAAAACACAGAGGTTCCTCCTAAATAGAGCTACTTATATAATATGGTTTATTATATTTAAATTGCTTGTACAACAAATTTAAATTTTATAGAAGAATAATTTTACAATATATTTAAATGTTATACAAGATTACTTATAATGATTAAAGAAACTCTAATTCCCTTAATATCCTCAAACATCATACTATAAAATTTATAATTCTACATAAACTACTATCATAAAATAATTATTAAATAAAAGGAGGCAATTATTATGGCAAACAGAACATTAGTTCCACAAGCAAGAGAAGGTTTAAATAAGTTTAAAATGGAAGCAGCTAAAGAAGTTGGAGTTAATTTAACAGAGGGTTACAATGGAGATCTTACTTCTAGAGAAAATGGATCAGTAGGCGGACAAATGGTTAAGAAAATGGTAGAACAATACGAAAGAAATTTATAATTTCGTAAGAATATATTAATTATAAAAAAAGCATTAAAAATTAATCTGTTAAAGATTAGTTTTTAGTGCTTTTTTATTTTTGTAAATAAGATAAATCTTATATTTTATCTTATTTAGGTATAACCTTAATTTCACTAATATTTTTATCTATAGCATTCTCATTTAAATCATTTGTAACATTGGACAGATTATACATAATAGCCATCTCTGTATCTAAAACGCCGCTATTACTTTTATTAGCATCTAAGTTATTAATTGAATTTTTTGATTTTCCTAACTTTTTTTTATTCATTATTTTATTCTCCTTTTCAAAACAAAAATTACACTATATATATAAAGTGTATTAATAATAGTTTACCCATTTTATTATAAAGTATAATTTAATGTCATTTAATGATGGGTTGCAACATTATTTGCTTACAGAGTATGAATTATATGTTAATATAAGTACATGAATATTTTTGGGGTTAATAATAAAGTTCATAATATATTTAAACTGTGATTACATTTAAGGGGGAGCATCATGGCATCTAATAATATCAAAAAAGAAAACAATAATAGGCAAGGGATATCCATTAAAAAAAAGATACCAATTCTTATTGGAGTATTAGTAATTTTAAACATTGTTACAGCTTCTATTTTTACTAATATAATAGCTTCGATTGTGGGTTTATTTTCTATACTAATTGGTATAATTGTATCGAATATTATAGTGAATCCATTAATAAAAGTAACTTTACTTGTGGATAAGACTTCTAGATTGGATTTAAGCGATGACGTAGATATAGATAACTTAATTAAAACTAAGGATGAAATTGGAACTATATTTAGAGATATAATTAACATGAGAAAAACATTGAAAAATGTTATAAAAGATTTAATCGAGGCTTCGGACAATATAAATAACAATGCTTTTATTGTTGAAGATCTTACAAATATATTAAAAATAAAATCAGAAGAAAGTTCTTCTGAAACTGAAAGTTTATCAGCTGGGATGGAAGAAACAGCAGCTACAGCTCAGGAAATTTCTGCATCTTCAGGAGAGATGAGAAATATGGTTAATAATATAGTTGAGAAAGCGTCACAAGGTACAAATATAGCTGAGAAGATTGTTAAAAAAGCAATGGGTATTACTATGGGCACTGAAGGGTCTAAGCTAGATACTGATAAAGTTTATAATGATATAAAAACTGAGTTAGAAGTTGCAATAGAGGATTCTAAAGCGGTTGAGGAAATACATAGTCTTGCATCTTCAATACTTCATATAACTAGCCAAACCAATTTATTGGCCCTAAATGCCGCTATCGAGGCAGCTAGGGCGGGAGAATCAGGAAGGGGTTTTGCAGTAGTAGCAGATGAGGTTAGAAAGCTGGCAGAACAATCTGGAGCTACAGCGGCTAATATTCAAAATGTAGTTAAAATTGTAAACACTTCAGTTAAAAATCTATCAAAAAGCTCTGCTAAAATGTTAGAGTTTATGGATGAAGAAATTTCACTTAATTATGAAATAATTATTGGTACGGGAAAAGAATACATGGATGATGCACAGGATTTCAATAAGTTTATGAACGAATTTGATGAAACAGCTCAGCATTTGAATACATCAATAAATGGAGTATCAATTGCCATAGATCAAGTAACTGGTACAGTTAATGAGGGTTCAGAAGGAATATTTAGCATATCCGACAAAAGTATTGACATAGTAAACAAGATGGAAGAAATAAAAAATACTATTAGTGGTAACAAGATTAGTGCTCAAAAATTAAGAGATATAACACTTAAATTTAAAATTTAAAAAAATAGGACTGAAAAGTTATTTTAGTCCTATTTTTTCGCCCATTAATACAGAGGTTTCAAAACCTAATTGTGTTTGAGCTATTATATCTTTATGGATGGTTACAACATCACTCTTAAAAAATAATATTACGGTAGAACCACCAAATTTGAAATATCCTTTTTCATCACCTTTTATAATCTTCGAGTCTGGTTTATAAGTTTGAATAATTGACCCTACACAAGTAGCACCAACCTCCATGTAAAGAACATCAGAAAAATTATCTGAATGAAATATACTCCACTCTCGTTTATTTTTACAAAAAAGCTTTTTGACATTTTTTAAAGCTATAGGATTTACAGAATAATAATGACCTTTTATTTTAGTTGTTTCTTCACAAATTCCGTCATCAAAAAAATGAAATCTATGATAATCAGTAGGACATAATCTAAAAATCAAGCAGGTTCCACCTTTATACAAATTGTATATTTCATTATTTTGAAGAAGTTCTTTAAGAGAATATGTAAAGCCTTTTATCTGAACTATATTATTCAAGTCAATATTTGCATATGCAGATATTTTACCGTCACAAGGGGATATTAATATTTCCTTTTCCTTAGGAATTATTCGAGCAGTTGGTTTTAAAGATCTTATAAAAAAATCATTAAAAGATGAGTACTGATCATAAGTCTTAGAATACATAGACATATCAATATTCAAAGTTTCAATAAAAGACCTGATTTTTCTAGAACTTATTTTTGTGTCGCAATACTGACCATACAACTTTGAAAAAAGTCTTTTTTTGAGAAGTAATTCAACTAGTCCAATTCCTGAAGGCGAGCAGTAAGACCAATTTAAATACTTTTCACCTGCTACATTTTCGATTTCATACTTATTCTCTTTTCTGTTGTAATATTTAATCATAAAAATACCTCATTTTACAATTTATTTTATAATTTCCCTGATTTCATTATAGAAATCATTAACCAAAAGCCCATAAAGGCTGCAGTAATAAAACCAGTTATACCAATAATTGATATATTATATAATTTAGGACCTATATTTGAATTTAAAATTGTAGAAGACCCTATAATCGTCGAAGAAATAATGAGAGCAAAAACTAAGCGATTTATGCCTTTATTTAATTCACTTATAGGGGTATTTAAATTTTTATGCTCTAGTTGTAGTTTAGCTCTTCCACTTATTAGACTATCAGATAATTCTATGATCTTTGATGGTAGTCTAGATGAGTCTTTAATAAATGAATATGAACGCATAAGTAGAGTGTTAAGATCTAAATGTGCTAATAGTGAAAATTTATTATTAGCTTTTACGTAAGGAATAGCGATGTCTATTATTTTTATATCAGGAGAGATACGTGATATTACACCTTCTAAAATCACAAGACCTCTTATTAAAAGCGTCAAATCACGAGGCAAACGTATATTGTTTTGTCTAGCTATGTCAAAGATGTCTGAAATCAAAACTGAGATTTGAATATTGTTTAAAGAAACTGAAAGATAATTTACTAAAAGATAATCTAGATCCTCATAGAGCTTATTTCTATCGACATATCCCTTTTTTATACCTATAGATAAAAGCGCTGAAATCATTTTATTTATATCATTAAAAGCAACGGCTGATATCATATTGTTTAGTGTTGTTTTTAGAGAAATTGAAAGGCTTCCTACAATTCCAAAATCTATAAAACAAATTTTGCCCTCGTATACAAATATATTCCCAGGATGTGGGTCGCCGTGAAAAAAACCATCTTCTAGCATTTGTTTTAAGTAAGATAATGCTAGTTTTTTACCTAAATCATCAAGATCATATTTGTCATGGAGTAGTCGTTTCATATCGTCTATTTTAAATCCATTAACTAGTTCCATAGTTAGTACTTTAGCACTGCATAGTTCCTCCACCACATAAGGTACATATATAAATGCTACATCTTTATTGAAATCTTCAAAGGTATTTATATTTTTAACTTCATTATTAAAATCAAGTTCAAGCTCAGTGATAAGCAGTATTTCATGTAGAGCTTCTTCTGGGTCAATCAGTGCATCAGAAAATCTTGCTTTTGTGAGTCTTATTATGCGAAGAAGTATGGAAATGTCGAGTTTCATATTTTCAGCAATATTTGGTCTTTGTATTTTTACTACCACTTCTCTTCCGTCTTTTAATATAGCTTTATGTACTTGAGAAATAGAGGCAGAGGCTAAAGGAGTTTCATAAAATTTTTCAAAACATTCCGTTGTTGACATGGAAAACTCATCAAAGAACATTTTGTTTACCGTTTCTATGTTTTCTGGAGCAACGCTATCTTGAAGTTTTGAAAGTTCTACGATATATTCGGGGGATAACAAATCTGGCCTAGTACTAAGTATTTGGCCGATTTTAATAAAAGTCGGTCCCAGATCTTCAAAGGCTTTCCTTAAATTTTCAGGGAGATTATTTTGTTTTTTAAATTTAGAGTTAACAATATATCCAAAACCGTAAGAGCCAAGGACTTTGATGATTTCTCTAAATCGATTGATAGAATTTAATTGCATTTTATACCTCACTTAAATCATTACCACCTGTGGTGAAATGTTGTATATAAATTTTAATATGGTTATTTATTTTAAAATCCTTTAGTTAGTATTATACAATATTTCATGTATTATAACTTTATTTATAAATAAATAACTTACTTTATAAATAAATACTTTAGGTGTTATTATTTATATGGGCTCACTCAAATCTTTTATTTGTAAGAAAATCTTAAACTTGTTTTACAATTACAGTTCATTTAAATAATCTTATAAATTTACGTTTTAATTAGCTACAGGTTGACATATTTATAAAAGTGTATTAGAATGTTTAAGTAGAATTGAATTTGCACCCGTAGCTCAGTTGGATAGAGCGTCCCCCTCCTAAGGGGAAGGCCGGAGGTTCGACTCCTCTCGTGTGCACCACAAACTAGCAAGGTAAAACTTTGCTAGTTTTTTTATTTGCTAGTGCATTGAAACTATAATATTAGAGAAGTATAATATAGATAATAATTATTAAACAGTAA